>DASZGP010000019.1:0-4317 GCA_035938695.1 Candidatus Dormiibacterota bacterium
GTGGTCGGAGTGGCCGACCTCGGGCGGAGCTTCTACTATCGCGAGGCCGTCACCAACGCCACCCGTCAGGCGGTGCGGGTCGCGGTCCAGAGCTCGCAGGAGGCCACCGGCGACTACTACTGCACCAACACCTCGGGCACCGTCACCGTGAACCTGCCCGACGCCACCACCTCGGACAAGGTGGCGACGATCGCCAACACCGCGGCGATCGAGACCTCGTCCGACGGCGCCGCGTCGGGCGCGGTCCTGGCCAACAGCGCCAACCCGACCCGGATCACGGTCACCTGGCACTGCGCCAACGGGCTGGCGATCACCAACCTGACGGCGACCAGCATGGATCCCACCAACGCCGGGTCGGATGCCATCAAGGTCCAGATCGACTACAGCTTCCAGATCATCACGCCATTCGTCGGGCGATTCACCGGCGGGCAGACGGTCCATGTCCGGTCCACGGTCATCGGCCGGGCGGAGTACCCGTGAGAGGGCGGCTGATGGGCCGCCGCGGCCAGGCCATGGTGGAGACCGCGCTGGCCGCGCCGCTGCTGCTGCTGCTGGTCTTCGGGCTGTACGACTTCTCCCGGCTGATCCAGGCCAACACCACCGTCGCCGAGGCGGCCCGGGAGGGCGCGCGGCAGGCGGCCGCCAACCAGGACAGCGCCGACAGCCCCTTCGGGACGGCGGACTCCAACCCCTGCCCCGGCACCAACCTGACGACCTCCGCCAACGGGCACGGCTGCCTCACCGACGCCCGCATCCAGGAGACCGTCGCCGCCATCCTCGCCGCCGGCGGCCTGGGCCGGAATCCAACGCTCAACCCCAACGGCGCCCGCGACGCCGCCAGCTGCCGGCTGTCGGCCAACCTGCCCACGCCCGGCTTCGCCTCGGTCTGCGTCAACCCGGCGCAGTCCGGCACGGCCGGCGGCTACGCGAGCTGCGCGGCCGCGAAAACCGCCCTGGGCCACGACCCCGGGCCGAGCGATCTTGGTACGCGCAACGAGGAGTGGCTGGCGCCCAAGTACCGGGGCTGCTATCTGGTCCAGGTGACCGTGATCTATGCCTACCAGCCCTTCACCGGCCTGCTCCAGAGCGTCGTCGGGAACCGCCTCCAGGTGATTTCCACCAGCGCCACCCTCACGGAGTACTGAGTTGCGCCTGACGACCCTCCGCCGCATGTCCGACGACCGCCGCGGCCAGAGCCTGGTGATCATCGCCCTGGCCATGATGGTCTTCATGGGCGTCGCGGCGATCGCCGTCGACCAGGGTTTGGCGATGGCCGACCACCGGGACATCCAGGCGATCGTCGATTCGGCCTCGATCGCGGGCAGCCGCCAGTA
Source organism: Candidatus Dormiibacterota bacterium (assembly GCA_035938695.1). Classification (GTDB taxonomy): domain Bacteria; phylum Chloroflexota; class Dormibacteria; order DASZGP01; family DASZGP01; genus DASZGP01. Next base: position 1,335 of record DASZGP010000019.1, read on the forward strand.
CCAGTTCGGCGGCGACGTCAACGCCGCCCACTACATCGCGACGGCCTACCTGGCCGCCAACCTCGGGGTCGCCATCCCCTCGTCGTGCACCGTCACCAGCTGCGCGGACGGGCCTTACTCCGTGGGCACCTACACCTTCACCTACAGCGACTCCGGCACCATCCTCGACGTGGCCCTCCAGCACCAGCGGACGCCGGTCCTGGCGGGGCTGATGGGCATCCGCTCGGAGACCGTCGCCAACGGCGCCCGGGCCCGTCCCAGCGGGCCCACGGTGATCGGATCGAACTACGCGGCGGCGGCCCTTGGGGGCGACTTCGCGGTCGGTGGCGGCGGCGTCAAGTCGGCGGCGTCAGGCAACGTCTCGGGGCCGATCTACGCCAACGGCTCGATCGGGGCCAACAACGGGCCGCATGCGATCGAGGTGCCCAACCAGGTCACCAACTACGACGGCACCGCCTGCTCGCCCACCGCCGCGTCCTCACTCGACTACGGCCCGAGCGGCAACCCCGGCGGCGGCACCTACACCTTCGTCGGGCCGGCCATTCCGCCCGGCACCACCAGACAGAACGTGGCCGTGCCGGATGCCTTCGACAGCGTCCCGCCGCTGCCGCCGCCGGCGACCTTCACGACGGCCGCGGCCGCGCTCGACGGCAGCGGGAACTGGAAGCCCGGCACCTACAACGGCTTCGCCCCCGACAATCGGGGCAAGCTCAATCCCGGCGTCTACAAGCTGGTCAACAACGCCGCCGTCGACCTCAGCGGGCTGGTCCAGGTGACCGCGACGGCCGCCGGTACGCCCGACCCGAGCGGCGCGGTGGCCTTCGTCTTCGACCACACCGACACCGGTGACGTCTCCATCGACACGGCCACCCTCAACGGCTTCGAGGGCAGCAACACCACCGGGTCCGTCGATCCCCAGGGGACGCACAACTTCGTCCTCTACGGCGGCCCCAGCAACGCCTCGGGCGCCAACACCGGGTTCCAGCACAACATCTCCGACTTCGGTCCGGGCAGCAGCCCGCAGATGACCGGCATCATCTACATGCCGAACTCCAGCCTCGGCTCCCACGGCAACCCCAGCTACGCCTTCTACGGCTCGGTCTACATCAACGACTTCTCCCTCAAGGGCGGCGGCAACGGAAGCCAGGTGTTCCTGTACATCTGCGGGCTCAACGCCATCGCCGGCAACCTCAGCAAGGGTGGCCTGACGCGCTGATCGGGTCATACCTCCGGCTCATCCCGCAGAATTGGGCCCGATGACCGACCCCCTGGAGCACATCAAGCACCTGGCCCAGACGATCGGGCCGAGACCGTCGACCAAGGAGGGGGAGCGGCAGGCGGCCGACTACATCGCCGGCAAGCTGGCCGGGTTCGGCTTCGTGGTCAAGCAGGAGCCCTTCAAGTCGGTGCGCTCGTCCGGCCACGTCTACGGCTCGATCTACCTGCTGACCCTGATCGGCTTCCTGGCGGCCGCCGGCGGGGCGCCCTCCCTGGGGCTGCTGCTGGAGGGCATCGCCTTCGTGGCCCTGCTGGGCGAGAACACCACCGCCCTCCGCCTGGCCTCCACCCTGATCCCCAAGGGCCGGAGCCAGAACGTGGTCGCCCGCCTGGTGCCCCGCGAGCTGCCCCGGCGCCGGCTGGTGATCGCGGCCCACTACGACAGCGCCAGGTCGGGCCTGATGTTCCACCCCCGGCTGGTGCGCAACTACCGGCTGACCTTCGTCCTGACCATGTTCTGCCTGATCGCCCTGATCGTCGTCTCCCTGATCGAGGTGCTGCTCAAGGAGACCGGGCTGTGGTTCTTCGGTGTTCCCCTGGCGGTGGTGGTGGCCTACAGCTTCCTGGTCCAGCTCCACCGCGAGGTCTTCTACCGCCACGTCGCCGGCGCCAACGGCAACGCGGCCGGGGTGGCGGTGGCCCTCAGCCTGGCCGAGGGGCTCTCGACCGACGCCCCCATCGACACCGAGGTGCTGGTGGTGGCGACCGGCTGCCAGGAGGTCGGCATGGTGGGCATGGACAGCTTCCTCAAGCGCCACCGCGACGAGCTGGAGCGGGCCTGGATCATCAACCTCGACTACGTCGGCGCGGGGCAGGTCTGCTACCTCACCAAGCAGGGCATGATCCTCTCCCGCAAGGCCGGCAAGGAGCTCCGCGAGATGGCCGAGCGGGTGGCCCGGGTGCCGGGCGTGACGGTCAAGCCGGCGACCTTCAGCGTGGCCGGCACCGATGCCGAGCCGGCGCTCCTGCGCGGGCTCCAGGCCATGACCGTGATGGGCCTGCGCGGGGGCCTGCCGGTCAACTTCCACTGGAGCACCGACACCCTGGAGAACGTCGACCCCGACACGGTGGACACCACCTACCGCTTCGTCGAGGCGATGGTCCGCCGGCTGATCGCCTGACCTTGCCCGGGGCGTGGCGCCGTCGTGCCGGCGCCGTCGCGGCGACGCTGGTCGTCCTGGCGGCGGCGCGCCCGGCGCTGGCGGATGTGAGCCCGAGTCCCGCCGCGCCGCCCCCGGCCGCGCCGATGGCCTTTCCCCTCGGCGCCGGCCCCGACCCCATCGGTCCCGGCGCGGTGGTGCCACCCCGGCCGCGCTGCGCGCTGACCTGGCCCCTGCCCCGGCTGGTCGTCCCGCTGTCCTGGGTCGACCACCACTATCCGACCCGCCAGGCCGACGGGGTGGTGGTCCGCTACGACGGCGTCGAGAACGTCAACTACGACGGCCATCGCGGCCTCGACCTGCCGGTCGCCGCCGGCACCACCGCGCTGGCGGCGGCCGACGGGGTGGTGGTCTACGCCGGCTGGGACGACGCCGGTGGCTACGGCGTGGGCCTCGAGCACGACGGCTGCCGGACGTTCTACTTCCACAACTCGGGCCTGCTGGTGCACGTGGGCGACGCCGTGCGGCGCGGGCAGGTGATCTCGCTCACCGGCAGCACCGGTAACTCCACCGGGCCCCACCTCCACTTCGAGGTCCGCGACCTC
>DASZGP010000020.1:0-9000 GCA_035938695.1 Candidatus Dormiibacterota bacterium
GATGGGCCTTGCCGCCATCGCCATCACCGACCACGGCGGCCTCTACGGCATGGTCCGGGCCCACCTGGCCGGCGAGCGGCTGGGGGTCAGGACGCTGATCGGCGCGGAGCTGACCCTGGCTCCGCTGGCCGGCATCGCCACCCCCGACCCCGAGCTGCTGACCGAGCGCGGCGCCACCCGGGCGGTGCGCCGGGAGGAGTCCGGCCGGCACCACCTGACCGTGCTGGTCCGCGACGCCGCCGGCTACCGCAACCTCTGCCGCCTGCTCAGCCTCTCCAACCTGGCCGGCCGCAAGGGCCGGGCGGCGGTGGACTGGGAGACGCTGGCCGAGCACGCCGGCGGGCTCTACGCCTTCAGCGGCTGCAAGCGCCTGGGCCTGATCCCCCGCCTGCTCCGGGAGGGCCGGGCGAGGGACGCCGAGACGGTGGCCGGGCGGCTGCGCGCGGTGTTCGCGCGCGCCGCGCCGCCGGAGGGCTCCCGGCCCGCGACCACACCGCCGGGCCCCGAGCGCTTCCTGCTGGAGCTGCAGAACCACCTGGTCCCCGAGGACGCCTGGGTCTGCGGCGAGCTGGCCGAGCTGTCGCGCCGCACCGGCATCGCCTGCGTCGCCACCAACAACGTCCACCTGCGCACGGCGGCCGACAAGCCGGTGCAGGACGTCCTGGTCTGCATCCGCGAGCGCCTGACCCTGGACGCCGCCGACGCCGCCGGCCACCTCAGCCCCAACGCCGAGCGCCGCCTCAAGACCCGCGCCGAGATGGAGGCGGCGCTGCTCGGCCCGACGGCGGCGGACGGCCGCCCGGCGATCGCGCTGGAACCCTGGCTCAGCGCCCTCTACCGCGAGGCACTCGACCGCACCGTGGCCATCGCCGCCGACTGCGACTGGAAGCTCGACCTCCGGGCCCACCGCTTCCCCGGCTTCCGGGTCCCCGACGGCGAGACGCCCCAGACCCACCTCCGCCGGCTCTGCCTGGAGGGGGCCGAGACGCGCTACCCGGTGATGACCGAGACCGTCATGGCCCGCATCGACCGGGAGCTCGACGTCATCGCCAAGACCGGCCTGGCGGAGTTCTTCCTGATCAACTGGGACCTGATGCGCTTCGCCCGGGAGCAGCGCATCCCGGGGCAGGGGAGGGGCTCGGCGGCCGACAGCATCGTGGCCTACCTGCTGGGCATCACCCGGGTCGACCCGGTGCGCCACAAGCTGCTCTTCGAGCGCTTCCTCCACGAGGAGCAGAGGAGCACCCCGGACATCGACATCGACTTCGCCTCCAGCCGCCGCGAGGAGGTCATCCGCTACATCTACGACACCTACGGCTACGAGCGCACCGGGATGGTGGCCAACGTGGTCACCTTCCGGTCGCGGATGGCGATCCGCGAGGCCGGCCGGGCGATGGGTTTCTCCGACGCCACCCTGGCCCGGCTGGCCGGCTCGCTGGAGAGCCGGTACCCGGAGGAGGCGCCGGCGGCCGCCCGCGGCGATGTCACGGATTCGGAGCCGGCTTGACAGCGCCCAGCTGGTGGTAGCAGAGTCGGCGGCAGCGCCGGAGCCGCCCCGTGCGGACCGGTCAGGGAAGGAAGGTCAGCGTGCGTGGTCCTCCACGCGCGCTGGCGTTTGAGAGGAGCCAAGCATGAGCCAGCGTCCCAACCGCCTGTCCGTCAGCCGCGAGACCGTTCGCGAGCTCTCCACCGAAGAGGCCGGCAAGGTCGCCGGCGGTGGCCCGACCCAGCCCGCGACCTGCCAGTCCTGCGCGTACAGCCTGGTCAGGTGCGTCAGCGACCTGATCTGCAAGGTCGGCTGAGGCCCACCTGACGCCGGCGCGGCCTCCCCGCGGGGGGGCCGCTCCGTCAGCTTCCGATCCAGCCCGCGATGGCCTCGGCCAGCCGGCTCGGCGTGGTCTCGGCCTTGACCAGGTAGTCGCTGACCCCCAGGCTCTGGGCCTGGCGCACCATCGGCGGCTCGTCGTAGTTGGAGAGGATGGCCACCGGCAGCTCGGACGCCGAGCGCTGCTGGCGCAGCGCGGTCAGCACCGCCAGCCCGTCCAGGCGGGGCAGGCCGAGGTCCAGCAGGACCAGGTCGAAGTCGCCCTCCAGGGCCTGGGCCAGGCCGTCCTCGCCGTCGCCGGCCCAGACCACCTCGTAGCCGTCGTTCTGGAGCCGGAGCTGGTACATCGTGGCCATCGCCTCGTCGTCCTCGACGAAGAGGATGCGCCGGCCTCCGCGCCCGCCGCCGCTGCGGTCGGCGAGGTCCCGCCGGACGCCGTCGCGGCCCATGCCGAGCGCCCACCAGGCCGCCAGGCCGTCGCGTGCCACCACCGTCCCTCCCAGCCCGCCGGTCATCGGGCCAGGGGCAGGCTGACGGTGAAGACGCTGCCCGCGCCGGGGCGGGAGTCGGCGCTGACGTCGCCGCCCATCCGCCGCGCCAGCTCGCGGGAGAGGTAGAGCCCGAGACCGGTGCCGGGGATGGTGGTGGTGTCGCTGGAGTTGACCCGGCCAAAGCGGGTGAAGAGGCCGGCCATGTCCCCGGCGGCGATCCCGATGCCCTCGTCGCGCACCTCGACCAGCCCCTCGGCGGCGGCCGCCCGGACGCCGCAGCGGACGGTGCCGCCGGCGGGCGAGTACTTGATCGCGTTGTCGATCAGGTTGCCCAGGATCGTCGTCACCTTCACCTTGTCCGCCAAGACCAATATCTCCTCCCGAGGTTCGTCCAGTTCGAGCCGGTGCGTTCCCGCCAGCGAAGGGTACACGGCCTGTACCGCGTCGCGGGCCGCCAGGCGGAGGTCGAAGACGTCGCTGCGGAACTCCATCCGCTCGTCCTCCAGCCGGGCGGTCTCCAGCATCTCGTTGAGCATCCCGGTCATCAGGTCCAGCCGCCCCATGATCGTCGGCAGGGTGGCCCGCATGGCCTCGCCCTTGAGGCTGCCGTCGGCGATCATCGAGACGTAGCCCCGGACCAGGGTCAGCGGCCCGCGGAGCTCGTGGGAGGCGAGCCGCAGGAAGCGCGACTTGACCTCCTCCAGGGCGGCGATGCGATCGGCCGCGCGGGCCCGGTCGAGGGCCCCCGAGAGGGAGGCGGCGTAGAGCCGGAGGCGGCCGATCTCGTCGGAGCCGAAGAGCGGGGTGAAGGGGCCGGCGATGGCCACCAGGGCGCCGCGTCCGCTGTCCAGGATCATCGGCTGGACGATCAGGTCGGCGATCTCCTGGCGGGTCAGCGCGCCGGCCTCGAAGCGCTGGGCGATCTCCGCGGCCGCCCCCGGGCCGATGCCGGAGGCGGCCAACAGGCCGCCGTCGCCGTCGATGATGAAGGCGGCCTCGGCGCCGACCAGCCGGACCGCCCATTCCAGCGCGTCCTGGGCCAGGGCGGGGCGGGTCGCGGTGGCCAGGACCAGCTCGTCGATGGCCGCCCTGAGCTTCTCCTCCTCCCGCTCCCGCCAGCTCCGGCGGAGCCAGCCCGGGGGCTGGAAGCCGGCGTAGATCAGGGGCGCGGTGGCCAGCCCCAACAGGCTCAGGCCGAGCTCCAGGCCGGGGCTGTTGGCGGCCGCGCTGGACCCCGCCGCCAGCACGATCACGACCAGCCCCAGGTAGCCCAGGCTGAGGGCCCGGAGGCGGTTCTTCTGCACCGCCGGCCGGTCGTTGGAGTGGAGGAAGAAGCGCACCGCCGGCTCGGCGACGCAGAGGCTCCAGGCCAGGACGAAGGCCATCGCCGCCGCCACCTGGAGCGGGCCGGGGTGGGCGGGCCGGCCCGACGGGGTGCCCACCGCCAGGAGCAGGGCGACGGTGCCGGCGAGCAGCGCCAGGGCGCCCAGGGTCAGGTTGCGGGAGAGCGGGATGAAGGCCCCCCGGAAGAGCAGCAGCGCGAAGCCGGAGGCCTGGAAGGCGATCAGCACCAGGGGGGTGACGATGGCGGCGTAACGGCCGCCGGTGAGGCCGCTGGCGACGCTCAGGACGGCGACCAGGGCCAGCGCGCCCAGCGCCTCGGCCAGGTGGCGCCGGGCCCGGCCGCGGCGCAGCAGCCAGTCGCGGATCGCCAGCACCGCCAGGCCCAGGTAGGCCAGGTCGGTGACGAACCCCAGGATCGCCGGCCAGCCCCTCACGGCCTAGGGCGCCTCGGCCTCCGCCGGCGGGGTGTTGGCGTCAGGGGCTGGGCCGGCGTCCCGCGCGGATGGCCGGCGGCGCCGGGTCGGCGCCATCCCCGCGCCGCCCGGCGCCTCGGCGGCGGCCTTCCGGCGGGGGGTGGTGGAGCGTTTGCGTGCCGGCCCGGCAGCGCTCCCCGCGGGCTCCGGCGCGGGCGGGGGTTGGGGGGCTCGCGGAGCCGCCCGCTTTCTGGGCTTGGGCCGGGCCGGGGCCGCGTCGGGCGCGGCTTCGTGCGGGCCGGCCATCCCGGCGATCTCGGCCTCCGCCACCTCCCAGGCGGGACGCGCGGCCGGCGGCGGCGCGGGCTCCGGCGGCGCCGGCTCGTCCTCCGCGATCGCGGCCGCCGCGGTCTGGACCGCCTCCCCGTCCTCCTCCGGCGCGACCACCGACGGCTGGAGCTGCTCCAGGGTCAGGGGCGGCTCGCCGTGATGGCGCGCCTTGGCCCGGTTGAGGATGCCCCGCAGCTCGATCGCCATCTGGACGCAGACCTCCTCGGCGGCCTCCTTGATCTCCGCGGCCGGGGCGTCGCCCTCCACCATGCCCAGGAACTTGACGGTCATCGTGCCGCGGCGCTCGGGGGCCACCAGGGCGGTGATCTGCTTGGCGCAGGAGCGCGCCCGGTTGGCCCGGGCCGCGCCGTCGATGAAGGCCACCATGACGTCGATCGCCGCGGCCAGGTCCTCGGCCTGCTGCTCAAGGGTGGCGCCGGCGACCTCGGTGGCGCGCTCGCCGTGCCGCCGCTCCCGGCGCGGCAGGGTGGAGGCGCGCAGCTTGTGGCGCGCGATCAGCGTCTCCTGGATGGTGTAGCCCATCACCGCGAAGGCCAGGCCGGCGCCGATCTCGACCGGCACTGGGAGCGGGAGGAAGGGGATGGTCAAGCGGGTCTCCGTGAGCGGGGCCGGAATTGTCCCCCCGATGTTATGCGCTCGATCTGAGTGGGGTGGCGCTGGCGAACGGATGTTCGCTAAGATGGAAAGGTGGGCCAGACTCAGTGGCGGCAGCTCTTCGACATCTGCCAGCGGCTGCAGGGCTTCCCCCGCCACCTCTCGATCCATGTCGGCGGGATGCTGGTCACCGGCCGGCCGCTGATCGACATGCTCCCCGTGGAGCGCGCCACCATGCCCGGCCGGGTCGTCATCCAGTTCAACAAGGACGACGCCGAGGACCTCGGCCTGATCAAGATGGACATGCTGGGGCTGCGCACCCTCTCGGTGGTCGACGAATGCCTGGACCTGGTGGAGGCCGCCTCCGGCGAGCGGCCGGACCTCGACGCCCTCCCGCTGGACGACCCCGAGGTCTACCGGATCGCCTCGGCGGCCGACACCGTGGGGGTGTTCCAGATCGAGTCCCGGGCCCAGATGGCGACCCTGCCGCGGACCCGCCCCCAGGTCTTCGAGGACCTGGTGTTGGAGGTCGCCATCATCCGCCCCGGCCCGATCCAGGGCAACGCGGTCAACCCCTACATCCGGCGCCGCCAGGGCCGCGAGCCGGTCACCTACCCCCACCCCAAGCTGGAGCCGATCCTGGAGGACACCCTCGGCGTGATCCTCTTCCAGGAGCAGATCCTGGAGATCACGATGCAGCTCGGGGGCTACACCGCGAGCCAGTCTGACGCCTTCCGCCGGGCCATGAACCGCCACCGCAGCGTGGCCGAGATGGAGTCGCTGCGGGCCGGCTTCCTCACGGCCGTGGCCCGCCACTCCGGGGTGGAGGAGGAGCTGGGCAACCAGATCTTCGACTCCGTCGCCGGCTTCGCCCAGTACGGCTTCTGCCGCTGCCTGGCGGGGGACACCCCGATCACCGACGCCCTGACCGGCCGCATCGCCACCCTGGCCGAGATGGCGGAGGCCGCCGTGCCGGCCGGGCCCGCCGCCGCCGGGAACCGCCCCACCGCCGGAGGCGTGCTGGCGGCTCCGCCGGTGACCACCGTCTGGAGCCTGGGCCCCGACCGGCGGCTCCACCCCGCGCCGGTCACCGCCCTGTACCGCAACGGCGTCCGTCCGGTCTTCCGCGTCGCCACCCGCGGCGGGCGGGAGATCACGGTCACCGGCAACCACCCGCTGCTGACGCCGCAGGGCTGGCGCCAGGTCGACGACCTCGGTCCCGGCTGCGAGGTGGCCATGCGCTGGAGCGGCGGCGACATCTACTGGGAGCGCCTGGCCGCCGTCGACCCCGCCGGCGAGAGCGAGACCTTCGACCTCACCGTCGAGCCCCGCCACAACTTCGTGGCCGGCGGCTTCGTGGTCCACAACTCCCACGCCGCGGCCTTCGCGCGCACCACCTACGAGACCGTCTGGCTCCGCCGCCACTTCCCGGCGCCCTACTACTGCGGCCTGCTCAACAACCAGCCGATGGGCTTCTACCACCCCTCGGTGCTGGTCGAGGACGCCAAGCGCCACGGCGTCGAGGTGCTGCCGGTCGACGTCAACCTCAGCCGCGAGCGCTGCCTGCCCGACGGCCCCGGCGCCCTGCGGCTGGGCTTCAACCAGGTCCGCGGCCTCGGCCCCGGCGCGGTCGAGCGCATCCGCCGGGAGCGCCGGCGGGGCGAATTCCGCGACCTCCAGGATTTCTGCGACCGGGTCTGCGTCGCCCTGACGGAGGCCGAGCTGGCGGAGCGGGAGCGCCCGGCCTACGGCCGGGTGGGCACCTCGCTGCACCCCCCGGCGCCGTCGGCGGTGGAGCGGGCAGGGGTCGACAACCTGGTCGTGGTGGGCGCCTTCGACGCCTGGGGCTTCCCCCGCCGCGACCTGCTCTGGCAGGTCCGCGAGGCCTTCGGCGACGCCGGCGGGTCGCGCGTCGTCGGCCCCGCTCCGGTCCCGGCCGGGCTGCCCGAGATGACCGAGGCCGAGGTCACCGCCACCGACTACCGGGTGCTCGGCCTGACCTCCGGCCGCCACCTGGTCTCCTACTACCGCGAGCGGCTCTACCGCGAGGGCGTGCTGAGCAGCGCGCGGCTCCGGGAGATGCCCGACGGCCGGCGGGTCCAGGTCGGCGGCCTGGTCATCACCCGCCAGGCCCCCGGCACCGCCCGTCGCTTCCGCTTCTTCACCCTGGAGGACGAGTGGGGCCACGTCAACCTGATCCTCCGGCCCGACTTCTTCGACCGCCACCGCGCCCTGCTGACCGCCAACGACCTGCTGGTCTTCAGCGGCACCGTGCAGGCCCAGGACGGCGTGCTCTCGATCCGCGCCACCGGCGTCCGCGCCCTGCCGCCGCCGGAGGCGAAGCCCCAGCCGCGCAACTTCCGCTGAGGCGGGTCAGGCCGGCGCCGGCGTGAGCTCCCGGAGGACGTGGACGTCGATCTGGTTGGCGCCCTTGATGATCTCGCGCTTGATCGACGAGGAGAACACCCCGCCGTGATCGCCGCGGGTCAGCACCATCTGGGTCACGTGGTGGCCGCGGGCGTACTCCAGCAGGGCCTGGGCGGGCTTGGCGCTGCGGAGCTCGACAAACTGGCCGCCGAGCCGCATCGTCAGCTCGCGGTAGCGGCCCAGGGCCTCGGCGTCGCGGGGCTGCTTGGGGTCGCCGGTGTCGACGGTGACCACCACCATCTTGCCCTCCAGGCGCTGGGTCTCCTTGCCGGCGCGCTCGATCAGCGCCTCCAGCCCGGGGGTGGGGGCGACGCAGGCCATGATCCGGGTCATCGACTCCCAGGGGGCGGTGATGCCGCGGAGGTCCATGTAGGCCGTCAGGCGGGCGTCGGTGTGCGAGGCCACCAGGCGCAGGGCCAGCTCGCGGAGGCGGCTGAGGACGTCCAGGGTGTAGATCTCGCGGAGCCGGGCCAGGCGCTCGGGGGGCAGGCCGGAAACCGGGCTCTGGAGCCGCTCCAGCAGCACCGCCGGGGGCACGTCGACCACCTCCAGCTCGGTGGCCTGCTTGAGGACCCGGTCGGGGACCAGGTTCTGGCGCTCCACGCCGGTCTCCGCCAGCACCTTGGGGGCCACGCTCTCGACGCTGTGGAGGTCGCAGGTGGAGACCACCTTGAAGCCCAGCCGGCGGAGCTCCTCGACCTCCTCGTAGCGGCGCCGGAAGCGGGCGTCGGCGGCCCGGTTGGTATAGGCCAGGTCGTCGACGCAGACCACCTGGGCGCCGGAGGCGGCGACCGCGTCGAAGTCCATGTCGGCGGGGCCGCCGGGCTTCTCGGGCGGGGTGCGGGGCGGGATGACCTCGATGCCGGCGAGGGCCTCGACGTTGGCCGGCACCTCGTAGGTGGCCACGGCGCCGACCACCACCCGGGTGCCGCGGCCGGAGCGGCGCTGGCCTTCGCGGAGCATGGTCGCGGTGGCGCCGGTGCCGGGGGCGTAGCCGAGGTAGATGCGCAGGTAGCCGCGCTCGCCCCCCTCGGTGCCGATGGGGTCGGCCTGGGGGTCGGCCTGCTCCTCGCCGCCGGAGGCCGACTGGATCACCGTCGAGGGGGCGTCCTTGGGGTCGGGCCCGGCGGGGCGGGCGATGATGTGGAGGTCGACGTCCTTGAGGTCGGCGACCAGGTCGTCGATGAAGGTGCCCCGGTAGCGCTCCAGGAAGCGGCCGCCGGGAGCCCCCACCACCAGGTGGCTGGCGTGGTGGGCCCGGACCGCCTCCACCAGGGCCCGCGCCGGGTCGTTGTCGGTGATCACGTCGAAGTGGGCGTCGCAGGCCGCGGCGAGGTGCTGGGCCTGCTCCAGGTCGTCGCTCAGCGACTCGCCCGGGCGGAGCACGGTGACGATGGTGCAGTGGCCCCGGTAGCGGCGGCTCATGCGCAGCGCCCGGCGGATCAGGCCCTGGCTGGCGAGCGGCTCGCGGACCGCGGCCAGGACGTTCTCCCGGGGCAGCTCCTCGTCGGCGCCGAGCCGCTCCGACTCGGTGTTGGCCAGCCAGTTGAGGGCC
>DASZGP010000021.1:0-8972 GCA_035938695.1 Candidatus Dormiibacterota bacterium
GGCGGTGGACCGTTCACCCGCAACCATGCCCTGGTCGGGATGTACGGCGTCACCGCCGGGATCGCCCGCTGGGCGGTGACCCTGATCCTCCTCTACACCTCGGCCCGGGCGATCTTCGAGCACGGCTTCCGGCCTCGCTACACCCTCAAGCTGGTGCTGCCCCGGGCGATGGTGGCGGCGGCCCTGATCCAGTTCGGGCTGACCGTCGTCCAGGCCGCCGTCGACCTCAACAACTCGCTGACCCGCGCGGTCTGGATGGGCCGCATCGACAGCGCCTCGGCGCTCTCCGGCTGGGCCATCTTCACCCGGACGACGCCGGGGGGCAACCTGCTTCTGGCCTTCCTGTTCGCCGTGGTCGGGGTGCTGCTGATGCTCATCGCCCTGTCCTCGGTGGCCCGCAACGTACTCCTGCTGATCCTGACCGCGGCGCTGCCGCTGGTGGCGGTCGGCTTCGTGCTCCCCGAGGCCCGCGGCCTGGTCGACGCCTGGCGGCGGCTGTTCCTGAGCACCGTGTTCTGCCAGGTGGCCCAGGTCATGACGCTGCGGCTGGCGATGATCCTGACCCTGGATCGGGGCAGCGGTTTCGTTGACGCCGTCCACGGCCTGGTCGCCTTCTATCTGGTGCTGCGGATGCCCTCGGCGCTGCACGCCGCGTCGAAGGCGGAGTCCAAGGTCCTGAGCTTCGCCCACCACCTCGAGCACACCGCCACCAAGGCGCTCCAGGGCTCGGCCACCCCCGCGCGGACCTCCCGGGTCCGCGCCCACCCGGCGGCCTGACCATGCCGGTCGCCCTCCGCGTCGCCCTGCTGCTCTGGCCCCACCGCCGTCGCCTGGCCCTGGCCATCGTCCTCACGGCCGTGACCCTGGTCATGGTCCCGGTGGTGCTGGCCCTGGCCCTGGTCGGCGCCCAGGCCGGTCCCAACCCGCCCGGTGGCGCCCCCGTGGCGCCGATGGACACCTGGGTCATGACCCAGCGTTTCGGTTGCACCGGGGTCAGCGTCGAGCCGCCGTCCGCCGGGTGCCCGCACTTCCACACCGGCGTCGACCTCGCCGCCCCCGCCGGGACGCCGGTGCACGCCGTCCTCGGCGGCACCGTCGCGGTGGTCGGCGAGGCCGGTGGCTACGGCCGCCACGTGATCGTCGCCAGCGGCGCGCGCCTGGCGGTTCTCTACGCTCATCTCGGCCTGGTCGCCGTCGCCGATGGCGCCGGGGTGATGGCCGGAGGCCTGATCGGCTACGAGGGCAGCACCGGGCTCAGCACCGGGCCGCACCTCCACCTCGAGGTCCGCCAGGATGGCCGGGCGGTGGATCCCGAGCGGTTCCTGCCCGACCTCTTCGCCCATCCTCCCGCCGGCCGAGCCGCGCTCGCCACCCCGGCGGGACCCATCACCAACAAGGGGGACACATGATCAACCGCGTCACCATCGTCGGCCGCCTGACCCGCGACCCCGAGGTCCACGACACCGCCGCCGGCGGCAAGCTCGCCAACCTCCGCGTCGTCACCTCCGAATATCGCAAGGGCGAGGACGGCCAGCGCCGCGAGGAGGTCCAGTACCACTCGGTGGTGGCCTTCGGCCGCCTCGGCGAGGTCTGCGCCGAGTACCTCCGCAAGGGCCGCCTGATCTACCTCGAAGGCAAGCTCCGGACCCGCGAGTGGGACGGCCGTGACGGCCTCCACCGCTACACCACCGAGGTCATCGCCGAGTTCATGCAGATGCTCAGCCCTCGCGCCAGCGAGGAGGCCGGCGCCGATACGGCGGCCGAGGCCGAGCTCCCGGCGGCCGCCCAGGAAGCCAGGGTCCCCGCGGGCGTGGGCGCCTGACCCGTGCCCACCGCCGCGCTCGGGGAGGTCCGCACTCCCTCCCCTCGAGCCGGCGCCCGCCATGGGGGGGTAAGCGCGGGTGCCCGGGCAGCCGGGCATCCGCGCCCCCACCGCGCCCGCGGGCTCCAACCACGAGCCCGTGGTTGTCACATGGACCAGCTGGCCCACGGTAAACTCGCGGCCTATGGCGGCGGCTTACAAGATCGGGCTGCTGGGGCTGGGCACCGTCGGCTCGCAGGTCGCCGAGCGGCTGGAGCAGGCCAGTGAGATGGTCGAGCGGCGCACCGGGATCGGGGTCTGCCTCCACAAGGTGCTGGTCCGCGACGCGGAGAAGAAGCGGCGCTACAACCCCCGCGCCGCGCTGACCACCGACGCCGGGGCGATCCTCGACGACCCCGAGATCGACGTCATCGTCGAGGTCATCGGCGGCGAGGAGCCGGCGCGGGAGTTCCTGGAACGGGCCATCCGCGCCGGGAAGCACGTCATCACCGCCAACAAGGAGGTCATGGCCAAGCACGGCCCGGCGCTGCTGGAGCTGGCCCTGGAGCACGAGGTCGACGTCTACTTCGAGGCCGCGGTGGGGGGCGGCATCCCCCTGATCTCGACCTTCAAGATCGACCTGCTGGCCAACGAGATCACCTCGATCCAGGCGATCATCAACGGCACCACCAACTACATCCTCGACGGCATGTCGCAGGGGCGCAGCTACGAGGACGCGCTGGCCGAGGCCCGGCGCCTGGGGTACGCCGAGGCCGACCCCAGCTCCGACGTCGACGGCCACGACTCGGTCTTCAAGCTCTGCGTGATGGCCTCGATCGCCTTCAGCTCGCGCTTCCACCCGGGGCAGATCCACCGCGAGGGCATCACCGGGCTGGTCAGCCGCGACTTCCAGTACGCCGACGAGATGGGCTACGCCATCAAGCTGCTGGCCCAGGGCCGCAAGCGCGACGGCGCCGTCGAGCTCCGGGTCCACCCCACACTGATCCCCCACAGCCACCTGCTCTCCCGGGTCGGCGGCAGCAACAACGCGGCGGTGATCGACGGCGACCTGGTGGGCGAGGTCCTGCTCTACGGCCAGGGCGCCGGCGGCCGCCCCACCGCCAGCGCGGTGGTCGGCGACCTGATCGACCTGATCCACTCCATGCGCAAGGGGGTCAACAACCGCATCCCGGTCTGGTTCGACCGCAACTACGACGTGCGCCCGATGGACGAGGTCGAGAGCCGGGCCTACTTCCGCATCGAGGTCGAGGATCACGCCGGGGTGCTGGCCGACATCACCGAGGTCTTCGGCCGGCACCGGATCTCGATCCACTCGATCATCCAGAAGAGCTCCGACCGCGACCAGGCCACCGCCGAGCTGGTGATCCTCACCCAGCCGGCGCCGGAGAAGGTGCTCCAGGCCGCCCGCCGCGAGCTCGACGGGCTGGAGTGCGTGACCCTGGTGCACGCCTTCCTGAGGGTCCAGTGACGATGACCGAGCGGCGGCCCGCGACGCCCGGAGAGGCCGGCGCCGATCCCGCCGCCGCCGCCCCCGGACCGGCCGGCCCCCACCCCGCCGCCACCCCCGACCCGATACCCCCGCGCGCGGGGGTCATCGCACGCTACGGCCACCTGCTGCCGCTGACCCCCACGACCCCCCGGATCAGCCTCAACGAGGGCGGCACGCCGCTGATCCCCTCGGTCAGCATCGGCCCCCGCCTGGGCATCGAGCGGCTCTACTTCAAGTTCGAGGGCCTGAACCCCACCGGGTCCTTCAAGGACCGGGGTATGGTGGTCGCCGTGGCCAAGGCGCTGGAGGCCGGCAGCACCACGGTCATCTGCGCCAGCACCGGCAACACCTCGGCCAGCGCGGCGGCCTACGCCGGGCGGTTCGGGCTGCGCGCCGTGGTGGTCATCCCGGAGGGCAAGATCGCCCCCAGCAAGCTGGTCCAGGCGCAGGTCTACGGGGCCCGGGTGGTGGCGCTGGAGGGCAACTTCGACCAAGCCCTGGAGGTGGTGCGAGCGCTCAGCCGCGACTACCCGGTGACCCTGGTCAACTCGGTCAACCCCCACCGGATCGAGGGCCAGAAGACGGCCGCCTTCGAGATCGTCGACGAGCTCGGCGACGCCCCCGACATGCTCTTCATCCCGGTCGGCAACGCGGGCAACATCACGGCCTACTGGAAGGGCTTCCGCGAGTACCACGCGGCCGGCGCCGGCACCCGCCTGCCGCGGATGATCGGAGCCCAGGCGGAGGGCGCCGCGCCGATCGTGCGCAACCAGCCGGTGGCCGAGCCGAAGACCATCGCCTCGGCCATCCGCATCGGCAACCCGGCCTCCTGGGAGCAGGCGACGATGGCCCGCGACGATAGCGGGGGGGCCATCGAGTCGGTCAGCGACGGCGAGATCCTCAACGCCCAGCGGGTGCTGGCCAGCACCGAGGGCATCTTCGCCGAGCCCGCCAGCAGCGCCAGCGTCGCGCTGCTGCTCAAGCTGGCCAACGCGCGGCGGGTGCCGGCGGGCGGCACGGTGGTCTGCGTGCTGACCGGCAGCGGGCTGAAGGACCCGGCGGCCACCGAGGAGCACCTCCTGCCGCCGCTCCGGCTTCCCGCCGACGCCCGCGCGGTGGCCAAGGCGCTGAAGCTGTGAGCATCTTCCGCCTGCGGAAGGCTCGAAGGTCGCGCTTGTGGCGCGCGGCGCCGGCGGTGCCGTGAGCTATTCCGCCTACCACCCCGAGCGCAAGCCCGGGGTCCGGATCACGGTGCCGGCGACCACCGCCAACCTGGGCCCCGGCTTCGACGTCCTGGCCCTGGCGCTGGACATGGAGAACACCTACGACGTCTGGGAGATCGGCAACGAGCTGCGCATCGAGATCGCCGGCGAGGGCGCCCAGGCCATCCCCAAGGACCACAGCAACCTCTTCTTCCAGACCATGCAGACGTACTTCACGCTGGCCGGCTACCAGCCCTCCGGGCTGTTCATCCGGGAGTACAACCAGATCCCCCTGGCGCGCGGCCTGGGCAGCAGCGCCGCCACCATCCTGGGCGCGCTGACCGCCGCCCGCTACATCAGCGGCTACGGCATGGACGAGGACCGCCTGCTCGACATGGCCTGCTCCCTGGAGGGCCACGGCGACAACATCACCGCGGCGATGCGGGGCGGCTTCGTGCTCTCGCTGGAGCTGCCCGGGCAGAAGCGGATCGTGCGCAAGCTGCTCTGGCCGATCAAGCTGGGGGTGGCGGTCTTCATCCCCGAGCTGCTGGTCAGCACCGAGTCGGCGCGCGAGGTGCTGCCCCAGCAGTACAGCCGCGACGACGTGGTCTACAACCTCTCCCGCCTGGCGCTGCTGCTCTCGGCGCTCCAGGAGGGCCGCTTCGAGGACCTCCGGGTGGCGGTCGAGGACCGCATCCACCAGCCCTACCGGGCCGAGCTGGTGCCGGGGATGCACCGCATCATCTCCGCCGCCGAGGACGCCGGGGCCTTCGGGGCCATGCTCAGCGGCGCCGGCCCCACCATCCTGGCGCTGCACGACCGCGACGTCCACGCCGGCGGCCAGCGCATCGGCGGGGCGATGGCCAGGGCGGCGGCGGAGTTCGGGCTGGAGGGGCGCTCGCTGGCGCTCGAGGTCCGCCCCCGGGGGATGGACTTCCGCAGCCTGCCCTCCGACCCCAGCGGGGCCACGCTGCGGCTGTAGTCCGCGGCGCGCGGGGGCGGGCGGCGTCAGTTCAGGGCGGCGGTCGAACCCACCAGGGCGGCGTCGGGGGTGCGCGGGTTGCTCACGGTCCCGGTGCGCAGCGAGATCCGGATGCGGGCGTTGCCGCCGTTGACCGGGGTCAGGAAGTCGTTGGTCTCGGTGGCCGCCTCCAGCTCGCGGGCGATCCGCTCGGCGACGTCCTGGCCGGCCTCGGGGACCACCAGGCAGAAGTCCGTCGAGCTGACCCGGGCCAGCGAGTTGACCTTGCGGGTGCGGCTCCGCATCAGCGCCACCATCTGCTCCAGGACCGCCTCGGCGGCGCGCTCGCCGACCTTGTCGACCAGCTCGTCGAGGTTCTCGGCGCGGAAGAAGACCAGGCTGAGGTCGTGGTGATGGCGCCCGGCGCGGCTGATCTCCTTCTCCAGCAGCTCCTCCAGGAAGCGCGAGTTGTAGGCCCCGGTGTGGCGGTCGACCAGCTCGCCGCCGCCGCTGGCGACCAGCCGCCGGGCCAGCACGAAGGCGTCGCGGCCGGCCGCGGTCAGGGTCGACAGCGCGGAGGACCAGGCCAGCAGCTTGCCGGCGTCGGCGCCGCCCACCACCAGGCCGCCGGTGATCCGGTCGCCGTCGGTCAGGGGAATGCCCACCAGCGCGCCCTCGGCGGCGGGCGCGGGCGCGGCCAGGTGGCGGCACCAGGCGCTCCCGGCGGTGTCCGCCACCTCGATCGCCTCGCCGGCGTGCACCACCCACTCGGCGAAGCCGCGCAGGACCCGGATGCCGGCCTCCTCGGAGTCGGGCAGCGAGTGGTCCTCGAGGATGCGGCGGCCGTCGGCGTCGAGCAGCGTCAGGTAGCCGCGGTCGGCGCCGGTGAACTCCAGGGTCGCGGCCAGGATCGCCGGGGCCAGCTGGTCGCTGTCGGCGTGGGCCACCTTCTCGGTCAGGATGCTGAGGGCGCGCGCGCCCTGGGTCTGGTCGCTGGACAGCTCGCGCATCCCCGAGAAGAGGATCTGGGCCGCGAACATCAGGCGGTCGCGGGGTACCAGCGGCACCGCCTCGGCCTGGGCCGCCAGCAGGTCGGGGAAGATCTTGAGCTTGAAGGCCAGGTCGGTGAGGCGCTCCATGTCCACCGGGCCGAGCCGGCAGGGGTCGCTGACCAGGGTCATCAGCTGCCGCCCGTCGGTGGTGATCACCGGGATCACGGCGTGGCCCAGCCCGGCGCAGGTGTCGCGGATCTCGGGCTTGGCGCCGTGGTGGTAGCGCGGGTCGAAGTAGAGCGGGCAGTGCAGCCCGCCCTGGAGCGAGCGGCAGAGCTGGGGCGGGTCGAAGGGCATGGTCAGCGGCACCGCCTCCGTGGTGTGGGCATTGAGGCGGAGCCCGCAGGTCTTCTCGAATCCGTCGACGAGGTGCTTGAACTGCGGCGAGTCGAGCAGCTGGCCAGCCTCGACCATCAGCTGGCGTGTATCGGCCATCGCAAAAGCTATAAACGGCGGACCGGGCCGAATACCTGCTCCGCGGCTTTACGGATCGGTTACGAAACCGTCGCGCCGGGGGCTCAGGACGGGCCCGGCGGCCGCTCCAGCCAGGCGTCGATGTCGGCGAAGACCTCCTCGCGGTTCACGTCGGCGAACGTCTCGTGGTAGGCGCCGGGGTAGACGTGGACCTCGCCCGGGACCTGGGCCCGGCGCCGGAACTCGTCGGCCACGTCGCTGGAGACCAGCTGGTCGGCGTCGCCGTGGAGGTAGAGGAAGGGCACCCTGAGCGCTTCGATCCGGGCCAGCGCGGCGGGCGCGGCGCGCAGGTAGACCTCGCGGTAGAAGCGGGTGGAGATTGCCTGGCTGACCAGCGGGTCCTTCATCGTCCGCAGCACGTGGTCGACGTCGCGGGACACGTGGCGGGTGTCGAAGCCGGCCTTGAGGCTGACCCGGGGCGCGATGCCCGCCAGGCCCTTGCCCACCGCCACCTTCCAGCCCGGGGGCCTGACCTTGAGGATCAGCGCCGGCGCCGAGAGGATGATCCGGTCGAGCTTGTCGGGGTGCTCCAGGGCGTAGTCGAACCCGGCGATGGCGCCGGTGGAGTGGGCGTAGAGGACGCGCTCCAGGCCGGGCTCGCGCTGCTCCGCGAGGTCGACGAAGCGGGCCAGGTCGTCGAGCAGCTCGCGGTAGTCCATGACGTGGCCCCGCTGGCCCTCGCTGAGGCCACTGCCGCGCTGGTCGTAGGCGTAGACCACGGCGCCGCGCCCGGCCAGGTGCTGGACCAGGTCACCGTAGCGCCCGGAGTGGTCGGCGAAGCCGTGGACCAGGACCACCAGGCGGCGCGGCTCGACCCCGGGGGTCTGGAAGCGGCGGAAGAAGAGGCGCAGGCCGCCGGCGCCGCGGAACTCGTCCTCGACGGCCTCGGCCACCGGCCCGGTGGCGGTCACGGCGTGCAGTCTCTCACCCGGGCGGCGACGGCGTCCAGCCCGTCGATTCAGCCCAGGACCCGGAGGCGGTGCCGCGAGTCGCCGGCGAGGAGCAGGAACTGGCCCCGGCGAGCCGAGGCCAGGAAGGCGACCTGGCTGTCGGTCAGGCCGTAGGCCCGCTGCATCCGCAGCGCCTCGGCCTGGCGCTGGGCGCCGAGCAGCAGGGTCGACGGGTTGGTGGCCAGCACCAGGCCCTGGTCGGAGGCCAGCAGGTCGCCGGCATTCTGGGTCACCAGGCAGAGCGAGCCGTCGTACTTGCGCACCCGCCGGGCCAGCCGGACCAGGAAGCGCCGCACCAGGTCGTGCTCGACCAGCAGGCCGACCTCGTCGAAGACCAGCCGGCGCTGGCGCCGCTCGGCCCGCACCCGGCACCAGATCCACTGCGCGATCACGAAGTAGACGACCGGCAGGAACTCCTCCTTGACGTCGCGCAGGCCGAAGACCGTGAAGGGCGAGCGCAGGTCGACGTTGCTGGGGGCCGCGAACATCTGGCCCAGCTGGCCCTGGGTCCAGCGGCGCAGGCCGCGGGCCACCCGCGGCGCCAGGTCCCGCCGGTCGAGGTCGGCGCGGAGCGTGGCCAGGGTGGCGCCGGGCGTCCCCAGGAGGGGACCGAGGGCCTCGTCGACATCGGCGCGCTCGTCCTCCGACAGCGCCCCGCACATCGCCCCGAGGAGGTCGAGGAGGTCGCTGGCCTGGTCGCCGGCGGGATCGCGCTCGCCGAGCGCGGCGAGGTCGGCGTCGAGCACGTTGACGCTGTGGCCGCTGCCCAGGGCCAGGTCGACCCACTGCCCGCCGACCTCCTCGCAGAGGTCGCGATACTCGGCCTCGGGGTCGATCACCAGAGCGCCGATGCCGCGCTCGGCGTCGGCCCGCAGGAGGCGGCGGACGAGGTGGGTCTTGCCGGCGCCGAGCGTTCCAACCAGGGCGACGACGGCGCCGGGAAAAAGCAGGCCGGCCAGGCGGCGACCAAAGGCCTCGGTCGCCGCCAGGTCGGCTGCATCAAGCGAGAATGACTCTGCCAT
>DASZGP010000022.1:0-3620 GCA_035938695.1 Candidatus Dormiibacterota bacterium
CACCAGGGCCCGCAGCGGGTACCCGTGCTCGGGGGCCAGCGGCTGGCCGTCGTGCTGCCAGGTGATCAGCACGTCGTCCTCCAGCAGCGCCTCCAGGGGCAGGCTGGTGGTGAAGCCGGCGTGGCAGTGGAAGATCACGAAGTGCGCCGACGCCCTGGGCCCGGCGAGATCGACGACGGTCCGGAACGGCGTGCCCACGAAGTCGTTGTCGAGGCGCGACCAGGTGGTCACGCAGTGGATGTCGCAGTGGACCGTGGCCGGCGGCAGGGCCCTGACCTCGTCGATATCCAGGACCGTCTCCCGCTCCACGGCGCCGAAGATCCGCAGCCGCCACTTCGACATGTCGTAGCTGGGCACGCTGCCGTAGTGCAGCACCGGCCACTTCTCAGTCAGGACCTGGCCCGGCGGCAGCCGGTGGGGGTCCGCCTGGACCCGCGGGTCCGGGGTGCGGCGGAAAAGGCTCATCTCCGGTCCCGATTCTAGGCCGGGACCGGAGGTCGGCCTCAGCAGGCCTGGTGGGGCAGGCAGATCCGCTGCGGCGGCGGGTCGCAGGGGTTGCCGTCCTCGAGGACGTCCTCGCAGCCGGTGGGGTCGGTGAGCCGATCCAGCGCCGAGCCCTCGGGGGCCTCGGTGGGGACGGGCGTCACGCTGACGGCGGCGGTCGCGGGAGCGGCGCCGGCGATCTGGGCGCCCGGCACCCCCAGCAGCAGCAGCGCGGGCAGGGCCAGGACGGCCGGCCACCGGCGCGACGGATTCAGGGTCCTCATGCAGCTCCTCCCTTGATGGCGGCGCGGCCTCGCGCCTGCGCCGAGGTGGAGAATAGCCGACGTGACCGGGGGATCGGGTGGGTCCGACAAGGCGCGGGAACGGTTCGTCTCGGCGTGCGGCGAGCACATCGAGGAGCTGCTGCGTGGCCTCCGCGCGGCCGGCGGCGACGAGCTCGAGCTGGAGGCCGTGGCGGTCGAGGCGCTGGTCTCCGCCTGGCGCCGCTGGACCGACCCCGAGGACCCGGCGCGGGCCCGGGCCCTGTTCCTCAGCTGTGCCCGCCGCGAGACCGCCCGGCTGGCCCGGCGGGGGCTGCCGCTCGACGCCCATCCCGCCCGCGGCGGGGACGGCGCGCTGCCGATCGAGGACGCCGTCCTGGACCGGGTGGCGGCGCGGATCGCCGGCATCGACCCGGCGCCCCACCGCGAGCTGGTGGTGCCGGCGCGGGTGCCGATCTGGGGCGGCCGGCGGATCCGGCCGGCGCTGGCCCTGGCGGCGGGGCTCGCCGGCGTGCTCCTGGGCAGCGCCGCCGCGCTCGGCGCCATGCCCCGCGACCACGGCCCGGCGGTCATGGTCCAGCCACGGGGCGGCGACGTGATCCGGCCGCTGCCGTCGCCGGTGGTGAGCTTTCCCGACCCCCAGGCGGCGGTGGCCGTGGGGCTGCGGCTAAGCCGCCTGCGGATGGTCGACGCCAGCCAGGGTTGGGCCATGGTCCAGGACTCGGGCCGGCTGGCCGAGCTGGCGGTCACCGACGACGGCGGGCAGGTCTGGACGAAGGTCACCCAGCCGCCGCAGGCGGTGGTCTCGGCCGCGACCTTCCTCGACGCCGACCAGGCGGTGGTCGCCGGCGGCCGGCTCGCCGGCGGCGCCTGCCCGGCCAGCCGGCTGGTGCTCCAGCGGACCGCCGACCGGGGCCAGACCTGGACCGGGCTCAGCGACTTTTCGGGACAGGGCTTCCCGCAGGAGATCGCCTTCCTCGATGCCCAGCACGGGTGGATGACCACCTCCACGGTCTGCGGCGGAGCTCCGCCACAGGGCCAGCAGCGGTGGCTCTACACCACCGCCAACGGCGGACGCACCTGGACGCCCAGGCCCCTGGCGCTGCCGGCGCGCGCCGCCGGCGCGTTCGTGGTCGACAGCTTCAGCTTCTCGGCGCCGCTGCGGGGCTTCGCCGTCAGCGCCGGCCAGTCCGTCCTCGAGCTGCGCGCGACGCGCGACGGCGGCCGGACCTGGTCCCTGGTCCGGCTCCCGACCCACCCGGTGGCGGGCACCACCTACCTGGCCCCGCCGCCGGTGTTCTCGGGCTCCCGCGAAGGCCTGATGCCGGTGCGGACCTACGACCCCAACCTCAAGGGAGGCAGGCTGGCCAACTCCACCCTGCTGGCGACCCACGACGGGGGGACCACCTGGGTCGCGACCCAGCTCCCGTTCACGCTGGTGGGCCAGGACTTCCACCTCTCGCCGCGGCTCTGGGCGGTGGGATTCGGGTCCGGCGGCGCCCGGGTCTGGCGCAGCGACGACGGCGGCCGGCAGTGGAGCCAGATCAGCGGCGACCTGGTCGCCCCGGGGACGGTGATCGAGTTCGTGGACCGCGACCACGGCTGGATCAACCCCAGCGGGTACGACACCGGTATCCCCAACCCGGCGCCGCTCTACCGCACCCTCGACGGCGGCGTGACCTTCGACTCCATCCTGGCCAGCTTCGTCGGCCCCTTGGTCCTGGGCTCCCCGATCCCCTGACCCTGGCACTCCAGGCTCGTTAGCACTAAGACCCCGAGAGTGCTAAAATTCGCCTTCGCAAGACCGGGGAGCCGAGACCTCAGAGTTCTCCTCCCCTTGATTCGGCTTAAAAACCCCCAAGCAGGAGGACGCAGGCATGCCCAAGCAGTTGCTTTACGCGGCCGACGCGCGGGCGGCCCTCAAGCGTGGTGTCGACAAGGTGGCGGACTCGGTCCGCATCACCATCGGGCCCAAGGGTCGCAACGTCGTGCTCGACAAGAAGTTCGGCAGCCCCACGATCACCAACGACGGCGTGACCATCGCCAAGGAGATCGAGCTCGAGGACCCCTTCGAGAACATGGGCGCCCAGCTGGTCAAGGAGGTCGCCTCCAAGACCAACGACATCGCCGGTGACGGCACCACCACGGCCACCGTGCTGGCCGCGGCGATCATCAACGAGGGCCTCAAGAACGTGGCCGCCGGGGCCAACCCGATGCTCCTCAAGCTGGGCATCGAGAAGGCCGTAGAGGCCGTCGTCGCCGAGCTCCAGAAGCAGTCGGTGACCATCACCGGCAAGGACAAGATCGCCCAGGTCGGCTCCATCTCCGCCCGCGACACCCGCATCGGCGAGGTCGTGGCCGAGGCCATGGAGAAGGTCGGCAAGGACGGCGTCATCACCGTCGAGGAGTCGAAGGGCCTGGAGACCGAGCTGGAGCTGGTCGAGGGCATGCAGTTCGACAAGGGCTACATCAGCGCCTACATGGTCACCAACACCCAGCGCATGGAGGCCGTCCTCGAGGACCCCTACATCCTCATCACCGACAAGAAGATCAGCTCCATCCAGGATCTGCTGCCGATCCTCGAGAAGGTGGTCCAGAGCGGCAAGCCGCTCCTGATCATCGCCGAGGACGTCGAGGGCGAGGCGCTGGCCACCCTCATCGTCAACAAGCTGCGCGGCACCTTCAACGCCGTGGCCGTCAAGGCCCCCGGCTTCGGCGACCGCCGCAAGGCCATGCTCCAGGACATCGCCATCCTCACCGGTGGCCAGGTCATCAGCGAGGAGGTCGGGCTCAAGCTCGACACCGCCCAGCTGAGCAGCCTGGGCCGCGCCCGCCGCGTCACCGTGACCAAGGACG
>DASZGP010000023.1:0-6536 GCA_035938695.1 Candidatus Dormiibacterota bacterium
GGCGCCGCTCCCCGTCACGATCAGATCAGGCCGGAGCTTGCGCTCCTACCCTGCCACCGTTCCTGACCGCGACCCGGCGCTCCCGCCAGGCCTCCCCCAGCTCGAAGGCGAAGGCTCCGAGCACCGCCAGGGCGGCGACGGCCACCCCGAGTGCGCCGTAGAGGGCGTAGGTCCCGACGGTCCACCAGCCGTAGGCGTTGAGGAGCAGGCCGCGCAGGGTCTCGCCCCGGAAGAGCGTCTGCACCTGTCCGGCCAGTTTGGCGTCGGTCGGGTTGGCGATGGCCTTGGCGCTGACCTGGGAGTAGGTCAGGCCGCCCGCGATCTTCTGCAGGTGACGGCCGATGAAGCCGTTGGCGTAGGCCTGGGCCTTCTCGCCGTTGTCCACCGCCTGGCCGGCGTACTGGGTGATGTCGGCGAACTCGGCGGGGTCCAGCGCGCCACCCGCGACCACCGTGCTCTGGGGCGGGAAGGAGACCTTCTGCGCCACCAGCTGGTCGCGGATCATGTTCTGCGAGAACGAGCCGGCTCCGTAGAGCACGCCGGCGGCGCCCGCGAGCACCAGGATGGCAATTCCCTGCAGGAGCATGACCCGCCAACGAATGCTGCTGTTCATGATTCGTTCCTCCTTTTTTCAGACCTGTTCATGACCTCCCCATTGCCTCATCTCCCCGACCGCCGGACCATGGCCGATGGGCCCGCCGTTCCAAGGACCAATGGCCCTATCCGACGCCCGAGAGGCGTCAGAATGGCCGTTAGTGGCCGACACCGCGGCGAGAAACCGGACCAGGGTGACGCGCGAGCAGCGCCAGGCGGCGCTGCTCCGGGCCGGGCTGGAGATCTCCGCCGAGCTGTCCCTGCCGGTGGTCCTGCAGCGGATCGTGGACCTGGCGGCCGACCTCACCGGCGCCCGTTACGGCGCGCTCGGGGTGATCGCTCCGGGCGGGCGGATCACGGAGTTCATCACCCACGGGGTCACCGGCGAGCAGCGGCAGGCGATCGGCCCGATCCCGGTCGGCCACGGCATCCTGGGCCTGCTGATCAGCGAGCCGCGGCCGCTCCGTCTCCCCAACCTGCAGCAACATGCGCGGTCGGCGGGCTTCCCGTCCAACCATCCTCCGATGCGCTCCTTCCTCGGCGCCCCGGTGCGTGCCCGGGGGCAGGTCTTCGGCAACCTCTACATGACCGAGAAGCGGGGGGAGGCGGAGTTCACCGACGAGGACGAAGAATCCCTGGTGATCCTGGCCGGCCAGGCCGGTGTGGCCATCGAGAACTCCCGCCTCTTCGCGGAGTCGAGGCAGCGTGAACGCTGGCTGGGCGCGCTGCGCGAGATCACCCAGGCCATCCTGGAGGGCGAGAGCGAGCTCGAGCCGCTGCTGGTCATGATCGCCCACCGGGCGCGAGACCTCGTCGACGCCGACCTGACCACCATCACCACCGCCGTTTCCGCGGCCGACCTCGAGATCCGCATCGCCGACGGTGTCAACGCCGACGAGCTGCTCGGGATGCCGGTGCCGGTGGAGGGCTCGATCTCCGGCGAGGTGATGCGCACCGGCCGCCCGGTCACGGTCACCGACGCCTCGGTGGACAGCCGGGCCTTCCAGCCGATGGTCTCCGCGGGACGGATCGGCCCCGCGACGTTCGTCCCCCTGGTCGTGCGCGGCACCCCCTTCGGCACCCTGGGGGTGGCCCGCATGGTGGGCAGCACCGCGCTCACCGCGGTCGAGGTGGGGCTGGTCGAGTCCTTCGCCACCCAGGTCTCCCTGGCCCTGGAGCACAGCCGGCTGCAGCGCGAGCTGAGCCGGCTGGCGGTGATGGACGAGCGCGAGCGCATCGCCTCCGAGCTCCACGACGGCGTCATCCAGGGCCTCTTCGGCATGGGGCTTAGCCTCCAGGCGACCGCGCTGATGGTGCCCGACCCGGCGATCCAGCATCGCATCGAGGAGGTGGTGACCCAGCTTGACGGCTCGATCCGCGACCTGCGCAACTACATCTTCGGGTTGGGTCCGGGGCTGCTGGCCGACCGCCATCTGCACCAGGCGCTGTCCGACCTGGGAGACGACTTCCAGCGGACCGCGGGGGTACCGGTCGACCTCGAGGTCGACGCGGGGGTCGCGGCGGAGTTGGCCGGACGGGCCGGCGACATCCTCCAGCTGGCGCGGGAGTCGCTGGCCAACGTGCGCCGGCACGCGGCCGCCGGCCACGTCTCGATCAGGCTGAGCCGCCGGGGCACCACCGCCGTGCTGGAGATCGACGACAATGGCCGCGGCTTCGACCCCGCGGCGCCCCTCTCGGAGGACCACCACGGTCTGCGCAACCTGCGCCGCCGGGCGGAGGCCATGGGCGGCAGCCTGGAGTTGACCAGCGCGCCCGGCCGGGGTACCAGGGTCAGCGCCGTCGTGCCAATCTGACCGTCATGGACGGAGCCGTGCCGGAGACCAGCCAGGTACCCGCGCCCCCCATCCGGGTGCTGATCGTCGACGACCACGAGGTGGTGCGCCAGGGCATCAGGGCGCTGCTCGAGAAGGAGCCGGGGATCCGGGTCGTCGGCGAGGCCGACGGCGTCGCAAGCGCCGAGGCCCAGGCCCGCGCGCTGTCGCCCGACGTGATCGTGATGGACGTCCGCCTGACCGACGGCAGCGGGATCACCGCCACCCGCGAGATCCGGGCCCGGCAGCCGGCCATCCGCGTCCTCATGCTCACCTCGTTCGCCGACGAGGAAGCCCTCTTCGCCTCGATCATGGCGGGGGCCAGCGGCTACGTCCTCAAGCAGATCCGCAGCGGCGAGCTGGTCAACGCCGTGCTCACCATCGGTCGCGGGCAGAGCCTGCTCGACCCGGCCATGACCCAGGGTGTCCTCGACCGCCTGCTCCGGAACCAGCGCCTGCTCAAGGACGAGAAGCTGGCCCGGCTGTCGGCCCAGGAGGAACGCATCCTCAACCTGCTCGCCGACGGCCTCACCAACCGCCAGATCGGCGAGGCGATCCACCTCGCCGAGAAGACCGTCAAAAACTACGTCTCGACCATCCTGTCGAAGCTCGAGGTGGCGCGTCGCGCCGAGGCCGCGGCCTACCTGGCGCGGCACCAGACCACGCCGGGCAGCTTCTAGGACGGTGGCCCGGTCGGGTGCCGGAAGGTTGCGGCGTCCTTCCGTGCGTGGTAAACAAAGTTCCTACTTTCCTCGTCGGAGGGGGAAGGTCGGGAACAGCCGACTTGGGATGGGCAGTGGGGAAGCCGAAAAATGCGGAGCTCGACCCGCCCTGAGCGGGTTTGGACAGAGGACCAGGAGGAGCGCGAGGTCGACGAGCGCCTCGACGCCGCCCTGCTGCAGCGGCACTACCAGGCGGTCTGGCGGTTCTGCAAGTCGCGCACCGGGACGGTGGAGGACGCCGAGGACGCGGTCCAGGACACGTTCATCCGCTTCCTGGAGCGTCGCGAGCGCGACCTCAGCAACCCCCAGGCCTGGCTGATCCACGCCGCCAGCTGCGCCTGCGCCGACCTGGCCCGCCGCAACCGGGTCCGGACCCATCTCTCCACCGAGGAGGGCCACGGCGAGGCCAGGATGGCCAGCGCCGAGGACGTGGTCCTGGCCAGCTCGCTGGTGACCCAGCTGATGACCACCCTGCGCCCCAAGGACGCCACCATCCTGCGCCGCCTCTACGTCGACGGCGGCAGCATCACCGAGGTGGCCGCGGCGTTGGGGCTGGCGCCGGGGCACGTGCGGATCATGGCGATGCGGGCGCGGCGGCGGGCCCGGACGCTGCTGGAGAGCATCGGCGCCGCCGCCGGCGCGCTGCTGCCGGGCCGGCTACGGCGCGCCTCCCACGGCTTCTTCCGGCGCTCGGCGGCGGCCCGGCCGGCCGTCGACGGGATGTCCGCCGAGACCGCCGGGATGCTCTCCGGCACCGGCCTGGTGGCCGTCGGCATGGCCGCCGCCCTGGCCCTGATCACGCCCGCGCGAACCATCGACGCCACCCCGGGGCACCCCGCCCGGGCCGGCGCTCCGGTCGCCCAGGGACCGCTCCCCAGCCCCACCACGACGCCCACCGGCGCGCCGCCACCCGGCGCCGGGCCCCGGGGCCGGACCGCGGTGGCGGCGCGGCCCTCGCCCGGCGCCGTGACCCTGCCGGGACTGCCCACGACGGGCCAGAGCGCCTCCAGCCGGAACTCCTACTTCGACCACATGGCGGCGTCGCCGACCTATGCCGCGGACGGGACCGTCTTCGCCGTCGGCAGGCAGGCCGCCGGCTGCGCCCCCGGCTGCCAGCCGGTCCTCTTCCGGACCGTCGACCACGGCCACAGCTGGCAGCAGCTCCACCCGGCCCGGCTGCAGGACAGCTCGATCGCGGTCTCGCCCTTCTACGACGCCGACGGCACGGTGTTCATCGCCGGCGCCAGTGGCCTCGACCGCAGCGTCGACGGCGGCCGGACCTTCACTCCCGAGATCTCCCTGATCTCCGGCCTGCCGGTGGCCGTCCCGACCGCGGCCGGCGGCTACCACCTGGCCTTCATGGTCACCGCCGTGCTCCAGCAGGGCCTGTTCTACTTCGACCCCGCCGGCGCCACCGGGCAGAACATCCTGCCCGGGCCCACCCTGCCGACCTACTTCACGCCCAACGGGATGGTCGCCGGGACGGCGCCGGACACCGTGGTCATCAGCGGCACGGTCGCCACCACCGGGCCCTTCGGCGGCCAGCCGGCGGTGGTGGTCTGCAAGCTCTCCGGCAGCTGCGGCACCGTGGCCACGTTCAACGGCGACCCGTTCGCCGCCAACGAGGGCTTCGTCAGCATCGCCGGCGCCGGCCCTTCCAGCCCCGACTACTTCGCCTACAGCGCCTACTCGGTGTACGGCTCGGACGACGGTGGCGCCAGCTTCCCGCAGCGGGTCGGGGCCCCTGCCCTGGTCGACCGGATCGTGCCCGCGCCCGACTTCGCCCAGAGCCAAACCGTGCTCGTCGGCAGCTCGACGCAGCCGGTCGGCTCCTACGTCCTGACCCGGGCGCGCTACGCCTCGGGATCGCTGCAGACGGTCAGCCGGACCACCCTGCCGTACTTCCTGGTCTCCTGGCTGATGCTCCCCGACGGCCGGATCATCGGCGCCCAGGGCGGCGGCCTCGGCGCCCTCGGCCTGGCCTGCTCCAGCGACGGCGGGCAGACCTGGGCGGCGTCCTGCTGAGTCCCTCGCGAGGGCTCCTGTAACGCCGGACGACGCCCAGCCGACTACCTAGGCAGGGGTGTTCTAAGCCGGCTCCAGAGAGCCTTCAAGATTCAATAGGGGGATTCGGGGTTGGTGGGTTTGCGTCGCGCCGTGCCTTTCGCCGTGTCCACGATCCTGGTCGTCGGAGGTCTGGTTCCCGGCATCGGCGAGGTTCAGGCGTATCCCAACCTGCCGCCCCTGCCGCCGGTCCCGCCGGCGATCTCCGACGTGATCGCCTTCGCCGCCACCGACGGCACCTTCGCCCCCGCGACCCAGCCGATCGCGCCCTTCTCGGCCCGCTCCGGCTTCACCTTCGACGCCACCTGCCCGATCGTGGTCTCGGACCCCGACCTGCTGCCGGAGGTCTACACCACCCCACCGGTCCCGCCGGTGATCGCCGGACCGGCCTGCACCATGACCAGCGGCGGCTACTTCGACTACCTCGGCTGCGAGTTCGGCGACATGTCGAGCCTGGGAGCCACGTCGCTGTCGGGGCCCGACGGCAGCCTCAACCCGATCAGCTACCACATCGACTTCTTCGCCGGCCTGGGCGTGCTCAGCGGGACCGCCACGGAAAACGAGACCGACGGGGTCAGGGCCTCCAGCTACCCCGCCGAGCTGTACGGGGTCGCCGTCCTGGTGCCGGCGGCGGTGCTGGGCAACGACTGCGCCGAGCTGGTGTCCAGCTTCTACATCGCCGGCGCCTTCATGGTCGTCGAGCCGGCGCTGAGCTCCTAGCCCAGCCCTATGTAACGGCAGGTCGGCCTGGGGCGACTACCAATCAGATGATGAACGCCAGCGAGAAGCCGGGGGCGCCACGGCCGCACCTGAACATTGCGGGTGGCGAAGCTGAGATCAGCGCCAGCGACGTGGAGATCTGCACCGAGGTCCTGACCCGCCTGCTCAGCTCGGAGAGCAACCGGGTGGCCTGGCTGATGGGCTTCCTGGTCGGGTCGCAGCTCGGCGTCGACGCCACCGGCCTGGCCTGACCCCGGGGGGCCGGGCCTACGGGCCGCCCCGGACGTAGAGGACCTGGCCGCTGACGAAGCCCGCCTCCTCGCTGGCCAGGTAGGCCACCGCCGCCGCGATGTCGGCCGGCTGCCCGATCCGCTGGACCGGGATCTGGGAGGCGGCCATGGTCTTGAAAGTCTCGAAGTCGACGCCCATACGGGCCGCGGTCTGCTCGGTCATGCGGGTCTCCACGAAACCCGGCGCGACGCAGTTGACGGTGATGTCGAAGCGGCCCAGCTCGATCGCCAGGGTCCGCGCCATGCCCTGCAGCCCGGCCTTGACGGCCGAGTAGTTGGCCTGGCCCCGATTGCCCAGGGCGGAGGTGGAGGAG
>DASZGP010000024.1:0-4268 GCA_035938695.1 Candidatus Dormiibacterota bacterium
GGTCGGCGCGTCGGCCGCGCCGGGCCTGGCGGCGCGGGTCGCGCGCGGGGCCACGGCGTAGATCAGGGCTCCCGCGCCCGCCACCCCGAAGGCCAGCGCGCCGATCACGAAGGGCCAGGGGAAGCCGCTGCCACTGTCGCCGCCGCCGGTCGAGACCGAGCCGGCGCCGGCCACGGGGCTGGTGTCGCCGGGGCCCAGCGGCACCGTCGAGGGGGTCACCTCGAGCTGCACCGGCGAGGCGGTCGGGGAAGGCGCGGCGGAGACCGTCGGCGGGACGCTGGGCGACGGCGGAGGCGGCGCCGTCGTCGCCTGCGGGCTGACCACGATGATCACGCTCTGGCTGGGGCTCGGGGTGACGTCCGGGGACGGCGACGGGCTCTCCACCGGGCTGGGGCTGGGCGAGGTCCGGGGGGAGGTCGAGGGTCGGGCGGGGGCGGCGGGGCTGGCGGCGGCGGGGCTGGCCGCGGCGGCTCCGACCGACAGGCCGGCGCCGAGCGCGACGAGGGTCAGCAGCGATGCCGCGGCGGCCAGGTATCGCGTCCTCCGCGCGGCGGCGGAGGGGAGCCCGTTTCGGACCATGGGGGGTGCGCCGAGTATGCCACAGCGTCCTCAGCGGATCAGCGTTCGCTGGGCCTCGTCCTCCAACCAGTGGACGAACCCCCGGGGCTCGGGTCCGAAGCCCCGCGAGAGGGCGCCGTCGACGTTGACGATCCGGCCGCCGAACAGCTCCAGGGCGTGGCCCCGGGTGTGCGGGGTGTGGCCGTGGATCAGGCGGCGGGCGCCGAAGACCCCGAGGTACTGCTCCAGGTCCTGGGGGGTGTAGAACTGGCGCCGCCGGCAGAGGTGGGCGAAGAGCTGGAAGAGGACGTCGGGGTCGCGGCTCTCGATCCGCGCCGCGAAGGCCCGGTTGACCTCCTCCACGCTGTTGCCGTAGAGCAGGTACACCGGCGCGTCGGAGTGCTGGATCAGGGTGTCGCCGACCATCGCCATGCCCAGCAGCCCGCGCATCCAGTCGATGGCCTCGGGGTCGGCTTGAAGGCGCTCGATGTCCTCCACCTTGCCGCCGTTCCAGAGCCAGCTCTCGGTGGCCTGGCCCCTGACCTCGGCGGCCATCTCCTCCAGCACCGCCAGGACCAGGACGTCGTGGTTGCCGAGCAGGGCGGTGGTGTTGGGCCGGGCCATGGCCCAGCGCACCACCTCCATCGCCTGGGGCCAGCGGTCGAAGTAGTCGCCGACCAGGACCAGGTGCACCGCCGGGTCGAGGCTCCCGACCAGGCCCACCATCCGGTCGTAGTCGCCGTGGATGTCGCCCAGGATGGCGGTCGCGGCCATCCTCGCATTCTTCCACACGCTTGCGCACGGTGCCGCCGGCGGGGAGGGGGCGGCTCCCGTCTGGCGGGGAGCCGCCCGGCCTCAGGTGATGCTCGGGGAGAGCGAGGCGGGACCCAGGCTTCTCCTCTGCATGATTAAGTCGCGTGGGAGGCGATTCGTTACTCGCTCCTTCCCGGGGGCGGGCGCCGATGTAGAATCGACGGCAACCACCCGCCCCTTTAAACCGGTCCCGCGAGGCTGGAAAGGAGGTCGAACTGACACCTGCGCTGCGCCCGCTCCGGCACGTCGTCGAGAGCCAGCAGTTCGACCGTCCTCTGCTCGAAGCGGTCCTGTCGCGCGCCGCCGGGATGGAGCGCGTGGTCGCCGCCGGGGGCAGCCAGGAGCTGCGCGGCAGGATCATGGCCACCCTCTTCTACGAGCCCAGCACCCGCACCCGCCTGAGCTTCGAGGCCGCCATGCTGCGGCTCGGCGGCGGGGTCATCGGCACCGAATCGGCCGGGCACTTCAGCTCGGTGGCCAAGGGCGAGACCCTGGAGGACACCATCCGGATCGTGGGCGGCTACTGCGACGTGATCGTGCTCCGCCACCACGAGGTCGGCGCCTCGCGGCGGGCGGCGGCGGTCAGCCCGGTGCCGGTGGTCAACGCCGGCGACGGCCCCGGCCAGCACCCCACCCAGGCGCTGCTCGACCTCTACACCATCGCCAAGGAGAGGTCGAGGTCCACCCAGGAGCTGGGCGCCATCGACGGCCTGCGTATCGCCATGGTCGGCGACCTGGCCAACGGCCGCACGGTGCGCTCGCTGAGCTACCTGCTGAGCAAGTTCGAGGACGTCGAGATCACCTTCGTCGCCCCCCCGGCGGTGGGCATGGGCCGCGACATCAAGGCCCACCTGGAGGAGAAGGGCACCGCCTACCGCGAGACCGAGGACCTCGACTCGGTGCTGCCGGAGGTCGACGTGGTGTACCAGACGCGAGTCCAGAAGGAGCGCTTCGCCGACCGCATGGAGGAGTACCGCCGGGTCAGCGGGGTCTACCTGATGGACCGCCGCACCCTGGCCCTGATGCGGCCCGACGCGATCCTGATGCACCCCCTGCCACGGGTCGGGGAGATCGCCGAGGAGGTCGACGACGACCCCCGCGCGGCCTACTTCCGGCAGGCCCGCAACGGGCTGTTCATCCGCATGGCGCTGCTGCGGATGCTCCTGGACCGCGCCGGGGTGGGGGCGTGAGCGCGCCGCCGCGGGCGGCCGGGGCCGGGCCGGCGGTGGCGGGCGCCCCCCGCGAGGCCGGGTCGGCGGCCAGCGTGGTGCTCGACGCCGAGGGCGTCCGGCGGGCGCTGACCCGGCTGGCCCACGAGATCGTGGAGCGCAACCCCGACCACGACTCGCCCCACCGATCGGGATCGGCGGGGGCCCCGGCCGGGGCGGCGGTGCTGCTCGCCGGCATCCCCACCCGCGGCGTTCCCCTCGCCCTGCGCCTGGCGGCGCTGGTGACGGAGCTGGGCGGGCGGGCCGAGGTCCTGACGCTGGACGTCGCCGGCCACCGCGACGATCGTGCGGCCGGGCTCGGCGCCGGCACCGCCCCCGGCCTGGCGGCCGCCGCCGCCACGGCCGGCGATGCCCCCGGCCTGGCCGCGGCGCCGGTCGCCGCCCTCCCCGCGGTCGAGGTCACCGGGCGGGCGGTGATCCTGGTCGACGACGTCATCTTCCACGGCCGCACCGCGCGGGCGGCGCTCGACGCCCTGACCGAGCTGGGCCGGCCGGCGTCGGTGCGGCTGGCGGTGCTGGTCGACCGGGGCCACCGCGAGTTGCCCATCCGCGCCGACTACGTCGGCAAGAACATCCCCACCGCGCTGACCGACCGGGTCGAGGTCCACGTCAGCGAGGTCGACCGCCAGGACGCGGTGATCGTCGTGCATCACGGATGATCGTCGCACCGCCGCACATGGGCGCGCTTCTTCGGCCGGCCGCTGGCCGGGGTACCGCATGACCGACGCACCGCTGGACCTGGTGATCCGCGGCGCCAAGTGGGTTGAGAGCGGCGCGTCCGGGATCACGGCCGACGCCGTCATCCAGGCCGGCCGCCTGCTGGCCGTCGGCCTGGGCGTCGCGGACGGCATCGTCGGGCAGCGGGTACTGGCCGCCGGCGCCCGCGAGATCGACGCGCAGGGATTGGTGCTTACCCCCGGGTTCATCGACCTCCACGCGCACCTCCGCGAGCCCGGGCAGGAGCACAAGGAGACCATCGCCAGCGGTGCCCGCGCGGCCGCCGCCGGCGGCTTCACCCACGTCGTCTCGATGGCCAACACCAGCCCCGCTGTCGACGACCTGGAGACGCTCCAGGCCGTGCTCCGCGCCGCCGGCGCCGCGTCGGTCCGCGTGCATCCGGCCGCGGCGGTAACCGTCGACCTGACGGGTCGCGAGCTGACCGATATCGGCCTGCTGGCGTCCTTCGGCGCGGTCGCCTTCACCGACGACGGCCGCAACGCCTACGGCCTAAAGATCGCCCGCGCCGCGGTCGCCGCCGCCACCAAGGCAGGCCGCGTGGTGTGTATGCACGCCCAGGACGAGGGCTGCTGCGGCGACGGCCAGGCCAGCCCGCCGGTGGCCCGGCGGTTCGGCCTGGCCCCCTGGCCGGCCTCGGCCGAGACCGACGCCGTCGAGGTCCTGCTGGGCGCCGCGCGCGAGTGCCAAGGGCGCGTCCACGTCCAGCACGTGAGCTGCGCCGAGACCGTCGAGCTGCTCCGCCGGGCCCGCGCCGAGGGCGTCGCGGTGACCGCCGAGGCGACCCCCCACCACATGGCCCTGACCGACGCCCTGGTCGACCGCGACGGCGCCCCCGACCCCCTGGCCAAGGTCAACCCGCCGCTGCGCTCGGAGGCCGATCGCGCCGCCGTGGTGGCCGCCGTGCGCGAGGGCGTGATCGACGCCATCGCC
>DASZGP010000025.1:0-4558 GCA_035938695.1 Candidatus Dormiibacterota bacterium
TGGGGCCGAATCACATGAGGGCGCCGAGCGAGATGCCCTTGAAGCGATCTCCTTCACGCTGGAGGCGGACAACCAAGCGCCTGCGCCCGAGGGCGGGGCGGTCGAGTACGTTCCTCTGCAACTCGGCAGTCTCGACGCTGCCTGACCTGAGGCAAGCAGCTTTCTCAGGGCGTCCTGGGCGTCCTCTGGCCTCAATGTGATCCACAGCCGTTTGAGACCGTCTTCCTCGAAGTCGATGGCGATACTGACGTCGGCTTTTCGAATCTGAGAATCCTGGGAGCTACGCAGCCGGGGCCACGGCCTTCTTCGCCGCCAGCCAGGTGTCCTTTACGGGGATGTAGACGGAAAGCGTCAGCGCCATCCCCGCCAGGCTGCGGCCGGACCAGGGTGCCCCGTCGCCACGCCCGCCGCGAAGGCGAAGAAGGCGTAGGCCAGGGGGACGGCGCCGAGAAGGTCGAAGATGCCGGGCTCGAAGCGGTCGTTGGCCGTCTGCACCAGGGGGCAGGACCACCAGCGCAGCAGCAACGTCAGTATCCCGACCCCGGCGACCACCGCCCCGCCCAGCAAGCGTCGCCCCCAGACCCGCGGGGACCCGGACCGGGTAGCGCTGCCGCGGGGCTGGGGCTAGACTGGCGCCGATGAAGCGGACCACCCGGGCGGGCCTCGCTGCGCTGTTCGGCGCGCTCGCGGTCCTGGCCTTCGCCGTCGCGGTGGCCGCCGACGGCACCCGGCAGTACACCGTCAACCCCGGCGCCTGGACCCACACCGGGATCATGCTCAAGCAGGGTCAGAGCGCCGAGATCAGCGGCAGGGGCGAGATGTGGCACCTCAGCGACCCCAAGAGCAAATGGGGCCCGGGCGGCTACTACCTGATCGGCTTCCAGAACTACGACCTCAAGGCCAAGGTGGGCAAGACCATCGTCGACATCGGCCCGGCGGGCGGGATCAGCGCGGACGCCCCCGGGGAGCTGCTGCTGGGCGCCGGCCGGGCCTACGACCCCAACCCCAAGGACGCCGGGACCATCGGCGGGCACTTCGACGTCACCGTCAGCTCCAGCGCGATCACCGCCGGCACCCCGCTGCCGGGCGGCGGCCTGGACGCGGCGGCGGCGGCGGGCACCATGGGCGGCCTGGCCACCGCGGCGGCGGGCGCGGCGGCCGCGGGCGCCGGTTCGGGCAGCGGAGGTGCGGGCGGCGCGGGTGCGAGCGCCGACGGCGACCGCAAGCGGGAGGACGGGCACCGCGGCTTCTGCGCCGGGGAGAAGGACCGCATGGCCGCGGCCAGCGCCGCCGCCCACGCCGCGCAGTTCCAGTTCGGCCTCGCCAACAACGTCCGCAACCAGCTGGAGACGCAGCGCGAGAACCTCCGGGAGCACGGCTACCTGAGCGCCGCCAACCAAATCGCCTGGGCCGCCGGCGGGCTCGCCGGAGGGCCTGTCGAGGGCTTCATGGCCAGCGTGATGGACTCGGCCCTCAAGGGTTTCGCCCAGGAGGGCATGAACCAGTTCGCCAACTTCGCCACCGACCAGGGCGTCGACCTCGGCGAGGTGATGAGGTCGGCGGCGGGCGTCCAGCGGCACCCCGACGGCACCTACTCCGCGGGCGACGGGGGCGCCGTGGGAACGGCCAAGGACACGCTCCGGGACCTGCTGATCAAGTTCCAGACCGAAACCACCCTCAAGCTGTCGGGCGTCGACCCGGGCAGCCCGGCGGGCCAGCTGGTGAAGAACACCATCAGCAACGGCGCCGAAAACCTCATGAGCGTGCTCGGCCACGCCACCACCGTGGCCGGCTTCGTCTCCGGGGTCAGGGGCTCGATCGACGCCATCGCCGAGATCGACAAGCAGATCCACGAGGTGCGCGACAAGCAGTTCCAGTTCGAGACCCAGCGTGACGAGGCGATCCAGGAGCTGGACAACGCCCGAGCGGCGCTCAACTACTGCATCTCGCTCCATCCCGAGGAGGCGGCGTGACCCCGGGCGTCCTTCTCGGACGCGCCCGCCGGGCCTGGTTCCCGCTGCTCTTCGTCCTCCTCTTCGGCTGGCTCGACTGGCTCTCCCACCACGACCCGGTGGTGGCCGTCGGGGGCGTCGTCCTGGCGGTGGCCGGGATCCTCCTCTGGCCCGAGATCGCCGCCCGCCTGGGCCTGACGGCGCTGCTCCAGCGGGTGCCCCAGCGCTTTCGGCCGGTGCTCTTCGCCATCCCCGGCCTGGCCTTCGTCCTGGTGCGCACCCAGAGCGGCGGAGCCTCGGGACAGACCACCCAGACGGTGGCCGCGATCTCGCTGGTCAGCGTCGTCGTCCTCTCCTTCCTGGGCCCGGCCATCGACCGCCGCCTCGCCGGCTGGTACTCCCGACGCAACGTCGTGCCGCGCCTGCCGCGCATGGTCCTGGCCCCCCTGCTGGCGGTGGTCCTGAGCTACCTCATCGTCCACGGCGCCCCCGCCGACCTGCCCACCCTGGCGGGCGTGGGCGCCGCCTCGGCCGCCACCACGCCAAGCTCCACGCTGGCGGTGCTGGCGTCCCTGGTGGCCGCCGCCGTCAGCTTCCTGCTACTGCGTGAGCCGGCGCCGGATTAGCGCTCGGCTCGACCCAACCCGGCGGCGGGGCTACTGCACGGTGAGCGTCAGAGGGTACAGGTTGAGCACCGCCAGGCGCAGCGTCGCGCCGTCGCGGTAGGCGACCTGCAGGTGGCCCAGGCGCCGCACTGGTCCTCGGGCCGTCGAGGGCGAAGTGGTCGCCGCCGATGACCGGATAGCGGTCGGCAGCAGCGCCGTCTCGAGCAGGAACTCGAGCTGGGCCGCGGCGTCGCCCAGCGCGCCGGCCTGGGTTTGCAGCAGCCGCACCGTCTTGGCGTCGCAGCCTCCGAAGGTCGAGTTCCCACGTAGTCGCCGCCGCCAGAACATCCGCCGGCACCCGGAGCAACGGCCCGGGACAGACCTGACGCGCCTGAGCGAAGGCCGTGGTGGTCGAGCTTATGGTCGGGGAGTTATACGGCTGGAGGGATTCGAACCCCCGACACCCAGTTCCGGAAACTGGTGCTCTATCCCCTGAGCTACAGCCGCACGGGGAAGGGTCTGAGATCGAGTATATGCAGCGGGCGGGCCCACCGGAGGTGGGGTCAGCCGGCCTCTTCCTCCTCCTCGCTGCCGAGGAGCAGGGTGTCCTGGATCTCGTAGAGGGCCTCCATGACCTCGGGGATGGTCAGGCTGGACTGCTTGCGGGAGGCCAGGGCGTGCTCGTGGTCGGCGAGGCACTGGCCGACCTGGCGGAGGAGGTCCTTGGGCATGGCCTGGGCCTCGGCCAGGTTGAGCAGCTCGAGCTCGTTGAGCAGCTCGTCGATGTGGCGGAGGCGGTTGCGCCGGGCATAGCGAGCGTCCATCTCCACCTGCCAGCGCTTGTACTGGTCCGTGATCTCGAGCGAGGTATCCCGAATCATTCTCTCTTATGAAGGGTGCACGAAAACTGACTGCCCAGTCATGTTAACTGCTCTGATGCGATGCGTCAAGGCAGCCGCAACAAGACGCCGGAGCGGGGCTTCGGCCAGAATCCTGGCGTGACCTCCGATCCGCTGCATCCCTCGACGGACTCCCTTGAGGCGGAGCTTACCCGGCTTCGGGGGGCGCTGACAAGCGTCTGGATGGGGAGGTCGCTCAGCCTTCACCGCCGCCTCGGCAGCACGCAGGACGAAGCCCGCCGGCTGGCGCGCGCGGGAGCGCCGCCGGGGACCGTCGTGTGGGCCCTGGAGCAGACCGCGGGACGGGGGCGGATGGACCGCCGCTGGGTTTCTCCGGCCGGTGGCGGGCTGTGGTTCTCGGCGGTCCTGCGGCCGGAGGTTGCCGCCGACCGGGTGGCCTTCCTGGGCATCGTCGCGGGCGTCGCGGTGGCGGAGGCGCTGCGGCGGCGGTCCGGCGCGGAGGTCCGGCTGAAGTGGCCCAACGACCTGCGCCTCGACGGCCGCAAGCTGGGCGGGCTGCTGGCCGAGGCCGAGCTGAGCGGGGCCGACGTCCGCCACGTCGTGCTGGGGGTCGGGGTCAACCTGGTCGAGCCGGCCGGCGGCTTCCCTGGCGACCTGGGCGGCGCCGCCATCGCGCTCCGTCCCGCCTCAGCGGCTCGGGACGGCGCCGCCCGGACGGACGCGGGGGCGCCCGCAGCGGACCTGGCCGCCGGCCACCTGGCGGCGATCCTGGCAGCGCTGGAGGCCGGCGTCGAGACCTGGCGGACCGCCGGCCCCGAGCCGGCCCGGCGGCGGTGGCTGGAGCTCAGCGAGACCATCGGCCGCGAGGTCCGGGCGGAGCTGCCCGCAGGCCCGGTGGTCGGGCTGGCCGTCGACCTCAGCCCCGACGGCGGCCTGCTCCTGGAGCTGCCCGGCGGCGCCCGGCGGACGGTCCAGTCCGGCGAGGTGATCCACCTCAGGCAATGAGCGCCGGGGAGGAGACAGAAGCTCCTCCCCGGCCTGGCGCCGGCGGGCTAGGATGAACGGCCTCCAAGATGACCCGACAGGTGACGGTCATCGTGGGCGCATCTTGCGGGCACCATAGACCATGACGGCAGGAGGC
>DASZGP010000026.1:0-6152 GCA_035938695.1 Candidatus Dormiibacterota bacterium
CGCACGGCGGCCGAGCAGCTGCGGGAGATCCGCCAGCGCACCCTGGAGTTCGTCGGCCGCGTCTCCCACGTCTACAACCAGGAGGTCATCCCCCGGCTGGCCCGCAGCGGGGTGCGGATCGTCAACCCGGCGACCCTGGCCAAGCGCGACCGCGAGCACCTGCTCAAGATCTTCGAGGAGCGGATATTCCCGGTCCTGACGCCGCTGGCGGTGGACCCGGCGCATCCCTTCCCCTATATCTCCAACCTCTCGCTCAACCTGGCGGTGCTGGTCCGCGAGCCGGCCAGCCACACCACCCAGTTCGCCCGGGTCAAGGTGCCGCCGCTGCTGCCACGCTTCCTGCCGATGCCCGACGGCCACCGCTTCGCGCTCCTGGAGCAGGTCATCGCCGCCAACCTGGGCGCGCTCTTCCCGGGCATGGAGGTGGTCGCCGCGCATCCCTTCCGGGTCACCCGCAACGCTGACCTGGCGCTCGAGGAGGATGGCGCCGACGACCTGCTCTCGGCGATCGAGACCGAGCTGCGGCGGCAGCGGCGCTCCGCCGACGTGGTCCGCCTGGAGGTCGACCCCGGGATGTCCGACGAGGTCCTCGACCTGCTGGTGCGGGAGATGGAGCTGGTCGCCGAGGACGTCTACGTGGTCGACAGCCTGCTCGACATGGGCGGGCTCTGGGCGCTCCACGAAATGGACCGTCCCGACCTCAAGGACGACCCCTGGGTGCCGGTGACCCAGCCTCGCCTGGCCGCCGTCGGCGGCGACCTGCCCGACCTCTTCCGGGTCATCAGGGAGCGCGACCTGCTGGTCCACCTGCCCTACGAGTCGTTCACCACCTCGGTCGAGGCCTTCATCGACCACGCCGCCCGCGACCCCCACGTGCTGGCCATCAAGCAGACGCTCTACCGCACCTCGGGCCCCGGCTCGGGGATCATGGCCTCGCTGGTGCGGGCGGCGGAGGCCGGCAAGCAGGTGGTGGCGCTGATCGAGCTCAAGGCCCGCGGCGACGAGCAGCGCAACATCGCCTGGGCCCGGGCGCTGGAGGAGGCCGGGGTCCACGTGGTCTACGGCCTGGTGGGCCTCAAGACCCACGCCAAGCTGACCCTGGTGGTGCGCCTGGAGGACGGCATCATCCGCCACTACGCGCACATCGGCACCGGCAACTACAACCCGCGCACCGCGCTGACCTACGAGGACATCGGGCTGTTCAGCGCCAGCCCCGCGCTGGGCGCCGACCTCACCGACCTCTTCAACCTGCTCACCGGCTACAGCCGCCAGCGCCGCTTCCGCGAGCTGCTGATCGCGCCGGTGAGCATGCGCGCCGAGCTGCGCGAGCTGATCCGCCGGGAGTCGCGCCACGACGACGCCCGCATCGTGCTGAAGATGAACAGCCTGGTCGACCCCGACCTCATCGACGCCCTCTACGAGGCCTCCCAGGCCGGCGCCGACGTCGACCTGATCGTCCGCGGCATCTGCTGCCTCCGCCCCGGGGTTCCCGGACTCTCCGAGAACATCCGGGTTCGCAGCATCGTCGGCCGCTACCTGGAGCACTCGCGGATCCTCCGCTTCGGCAGCGATGCCCGCGGACCCCAGTACTACATCGGCTCGGCCGACATGATGCCGCGCAACCTGGACCGCCGGGTCGAGGCGCTGACCCCGGTCCGCGAAGCCCAGCTCAAGCGCCGCCTCGACGAGATCCTGCGGGTCAACCTGGCCGACAACGTCCTGGCCTGGACGCTGCACGGCGACGGCCACTGGCGCCGCCTCGAACCGGCGCCCGGCGAGCCGGCCCTCAGCACCCAGCGGCGGCTGATGGAACTGGCCCTGCAGCGCGCCGCCGCCAGCGCCGTCCCCGCCGGCAAGCCGGTCCTGCTGCTCGACAGCTGACCCTGGCGCGGGGCTGGAGGCGGCCCCACCTGAACCGGAGGTCGGTCAGCGCGCCTGCTCGCCCTTGCGGCTCTCGGCCCAGGCCCGCAGGGCGGGGTCCGGGGGCAGCGGCAGGCGGACCTCGACCTCGGCCAGCAGGTCGCCGGCGCCGCCGCCCCTGAGCCTGGGCATGCCCAGGCCGCGCAGGCGCAGGGTGCGCCCGTTCTGGGTCTCCGGGGGCACCGTCAGCTTGACCGGCTTGCCCCTCGGGGTGGGCACCTCGACGTCGCCCCCGGCGAGGGCGGTGAGGAGCGGCACCTTGACCCTGACCCGGAGGTTGTCGCCCTGGCGCTGGAACACCGGGTGGGGGGCGATGTGGACGCGGATGAAGAGGTCGCCCGCCGCACCTCCGCCGCCGCCCCCGGCGCCCTGCCCGGCCGCCCGCACCCGGGCCCCGGTGGCGATGCCGGCGGGGATCCGGACCTCGACGCGGCGGACGCCGCCAGGGGTTGAGAGCTCGATGGTCCGGGTGGTGCCGCTGAAGGCCTCCTCCAGGCTGATGGTGGTCGCGCCCTCGACGTCCTCGCCGCGGCGGCCCACCGGACGCCGGGAGCGCGATGCCCCCCGCCCGGCCGCGGCCGAGCCGAACATCTCCTGGATGAAGTCGGGGAGGTCGCCGGAGCCGAACATCTGCTCCATCTCCTCGGGCGACACCGTGCGGTACTCGACCTGGGGCCCGCCCGCGGCGAAGGGGACGCCGCCGGCGGGAGCGGGGCCGCCGCCACCGAAGGGGCTGGGGCCGGGCCGGCCGGCGGCCTCCCACTGCTCGTAGCGCTGCCAGTCGCGGCCGAACTCGTCGTACTTGCGCCGCTTCTCGGGGTCGGAGATCACCTCGTGGGCCTGGTTGACCTCCTTGAAGCGCCGCTCGGCCTCGGGGTCGCCCGGGTTGAGGTCGGGATGGTGCTTGCGGGCCAGCTTGCGGAAGGCCGCCTTGACCTCCTTCGGGGTGGCCGTACGGGGCACGCCGAGGATCTCGTAGTAGTCGCGAAAGGTGGTGGCCATTGGTATCCCGAGCCTAGACGTACCCAGCGCCCGGTGCTGGCCAAACTGGGGTCAGCCGGTGACCCGACCCCGGCCGGCGGCCTTGGCGCGGTAGAGCGCGCGGTCGGCGGCGTCGATCAGCTCGGAGGCGCCGGCGTGGTCGGCGAGCGCCGCCCAGCCGATGCTGACCGAGGCGGTGAGGTCCTTCTCGCCCCAGCCCACGGGCCGGCCGGCGACCTCCGCCAGGAGCTTGTCGGCGACC
Source organism: Candidatus Dormiibacterota bacterium (assembly GCA_035938695.1). Taxonomy (GTDB): domain Bacteria; phylum Chloroflexota; class Dormibacteria; order DASZGP01; family DASZGP01; genus DASZGP01. Next base: position 3,164 of record DASZGP010000026.1, read on the forward strand.
CGGCGGGCCGCCTCCGGGGAGGTCTCCGGGCAGATCACCACGAACTCGTCGCCGGAGAGCCGGCCGACGGCGTCGCCGGCCCGCACCGCGCCCGCCATCCGGTCGGCGACGGCCCGCAGCAGGGCGTCGCCGGCGGCGTGGCCGTGGCTGTCGTTGACCTGCTTGAGCCCGTCGACGTCGGCCACCAGCACCGCCAGGGGCCGGCCGTGGCGGCGGGAGCGGGAGCACTCGGCCTCGAGCACCTCGTAGACCGAGCGGCGGTTGGCCAGCCCGGTCAGCGAGTCCTGCCGGGCCAGGGCGCCCAGGGTGGTGTTCAGCTGGCGCAGGTGGTGGAGGTCGCGGTGCAGCTCGCCGGCCCGGGCGCCGGCGTGGCGCGCCGTGTCGAGGAGCAGGGTGAGGGTCTCCGCCTGGACCCTGGGCACGCTGCCCAGCGCCCGCGGGTGGATCTCCAGCCAGGCGCCGACCTGGTCGCGCCAGGCGCGCGCCGCGTCGTCCCTCCGTTCCAGCAGCCCTGTCGAGTCCGCGCTCACAGCTTCACCCCGAGAATCACCTTCCGCATATGGCAGGTACAACGTGGCTTAGGCTCTGATACCTGCACCAGACCGCGGGAGGAGGTTCGGGCTTGCCATTTCGATTCCGCCGCCAGGGCGCGGCGCCAGCCGCCGCCGAGACCGGCGCCGAGGTCGCCGAGGTTCCCGGCCCGGCCTCGCCGTGGCCCGCCGCCGCGCTCGCGGGCCTGGGCCGGCCGTGGCTGCGGGTCGACGCCCTGCTGCGGGTCGTGGAAGCCTCCGCCGAGGCGGTCGAGCTGTTCGACGCCGAGCCGCCACCCCGCTCCCTGATCGACTTCTGCCGCACCGCGGCGATCGAGGAACGGGTGCGGGCGGCGCTGGCCGGCGAGCCCTGCGACCTGGAGATCGAGGCCCCCCACTACCGCCGCTGGCTGCGCCTGCGGGCGCTGCCGCTGGGGCCCGCGGGGGCCTTCGTCCTGCTCGAGGACAGCACCGAGCTGCGCCGGCTGGAGGCGGTGCGCGCCGACTTCGTGACCAACCTGGCCCACGAGCTGAGGACCCCGGTGGCCTCCCTCAGCCTGGCGGTGGAGACGCTCCAGGCCGACCTTCCCAGCGACGAGCGGCGGCGCTTCGTGCAGAGGGTGGCCGAGGAGACCCGGTACATCGAGGGTCTGCTCCGGACGGTCACCGAGCTGGCCGTGCTGGAGGGCCGGGTGAGGCTGTCGGAGGAGGCCTTCGGGCTTGCCGAGGTGGTCGAGGAGAGCTGGCTGCGGGTGACCGCGCGCCAGGGCGAGGCGCCGCTGCTGAGCCTGGTGGCGCCGGAGATGGTGGTGGTGGCCGACCGCATCCGGGTCGCCGAGGTGCTCCAGAACCTGCTCGAGAACGCCCACCGCTTCAGCCCCGAGGGGCAGCCGGTGGAGGTCTCGGCGACCCGCCGCGAAGCGGTCGTGGAGGTGATGGTCCGGGACCACGGGCCGGGCATCCCGCCCACCGACCTGCCCCGGATCTTCGAGCGCTTCTACAAGGTCGACCGGGCCCGGACCCGGCGGGGCGAGGCCGGCGGCGAGGGCACCGGGCTGGGCCTGGCGATCGCCCGCCACCTGGTCGTGGCCCACGGCGGGCGGATCTGGGCCGAGGCCGCCGCCGGCGGCGGGACGGCGTTCCTCTTCGAGCTGCCGGCGCGCGACTGAGCCCGGCCGGCCGGACAAGATTGAATTTTACCGAGATTTAACCTTCACGGCCCGCCCGACTAACGTCCACCGCCCTAGCCTCGGCAGCAATGAGGGGTCGGTTCGCACCCCCCGGGTCCCGCGACCCTCTCCGGGCCGGCCTCATGGAACAGCCAGGGCCTTGCCCTACGAGGGAGTGAAACTCTTGAACTCACGCTTCATCCCCGCCGCTCTGGCGCTGGGCGCCTTGGCGTTCTCGGCTTGCGGCACGACGACCGGAGGCACCCCCGCCGCCAGCCCCACCCCCAGCTACTCGGGCACGGTCACCGCGGCCGGCTCCACCGCGCTGCAGCCGCTGGTCGCGGCGGCCAAGGACCTCTTCGAGGCCAAGAACCCCAGCGCTACCGTCCAGGTCAACGGCGGCGGTTCCGGCACCGGCCTCTCCCAGGTCGCCTCGGGCGCCGTCGACATCGGCAACTCGGACATCCCGGCCAGCGCCGCCACCGGGCTCCAGAACGCCGACCAGCTGGTCGACCACCAGGTCGCCGTGGTGGCCTTCGCGATCATCGTCAACCCCAGCGTCAGCGTCACCAACCTGACCCAGGCCCAGGCCCAGAAGGTCATCTCCGGCCAGGTCACCAACTGGAAGGACGTGGGCGGCAACGACCAGAAGATCGCGGTCATCCTGCGTCCGGCCAGCTCCGGCACCCACAAGGTCTTCAACAAGATCGTGATGGGCACGGTGGCCGACATCGCCACCCCGGCCGCCACCCAGGACGCCACCGGCACCGTGGTCCAGACCGTCGGCCAGACCCCCGGCGCGGTGAGCTACGTGGCCCTGTCCGGGATCAAGGACAGCAGCGTCAAGAAGGTACAGTACGAGGGTGTCGACGCGACCCCCGCGAACGTCGAGAACGGGACCTACAAGATCTGGTCCCACGAGCACATGTACACCAAGGGCCAGCCGACCGGCGCGGTCGACGGGTTCATCAAGTACATCCTCTCCAACGAGTTCCAGACTTCCAGCGCCATGACCACCCTCGGGTTCATCCCGACCAACAAGGTCAGCGGCAAGTCTGGAGCGGATGGCTGAAAGCGGACCAGTGGTGATCTCAGCCCGGGGCGGATCGCCCCGGGCTGACGCCCGCCGCAACGCCCGGCGGATCCGGGCCGACCGCGGCGCCGACCTGGTGATGGTCGCCGCCGCCGCCTTCCTGGTCATCCTGCTGCTGGCGGTCTACGGCTTCATGGCCAGCCAGAGCCTGGCCATCTTCAAGCACATCTCGCCGATCGACTTCTTCTTCAAGGACC
>DASZGP010000027.1:0-6534 GCA_035938695.1 Candidatus Dormiibacterota bacterium
TCACGGGGCCCGGCTCGAGGCGGTCGACGGCCTGCTCCACGATCCGGATCGACTCCCGCATCTCCTCGATCCGCACCAGGTAGCGGTCGTAGACGTCGCCGTGGCTGCCGACGGGCACCTCGAAGTCGTACTCCTGGTAGCCGGAGTAGGGGGCGTCCTTGCGCACATCGTAGCTCACCCCCGAGCCCCGCAGGCAGGGGCCGGTGAAGCCGAAGTCGAGGGCGTCGGCGGCGCTGATGGTGCCCAGCCCCCTGGTGCGGTCGATCCACAGCGGGTTCTCGGTGAACATCGCGGCGTAGTCGTCGCAGTGAGGGCGGAAGTCATTCAGAAAGGCGCGGACCATGGTCGCGAAGTCCGGCGGCACGTCGGCCATCAGGCCCCCGACCCGGATGAAGCTGGTCATCATCCGGACCCCTGAGCAGGCCTCGTTGATCTCCAGGATCCGCTCGCGGTCGCGCCAGGCGTAGAGGAAGCCGGACTGGGCGCCGAGGTCCAGGGCGTGGGTGCCGAGCCAGATCAGGTGGCTGCCGATGCGGGCCAGCTCGGCCAGGATGACCCGGATGCGCTGGGCGCGCACCGGCACCGTCTCGCCCAGCAGCTTCTCGACCGCCAGCGCGTAGCCCAGGTTGTTGCCCAGCGGGCTGAGGTAGTCCATGCGGTCGGTCAGCGGGGTGGCCTGGTGGTACGTCAGCCGCTCGAAGTCCTTCTCGAAGCCGGTGTGGAGGTAGCCCACCTCGGGGTCGGCGTAGCGCACCACCTCGCCCTCGACGCGCAGCACGAGGCGGAGGACGCCGTGGGTGGAGGGGTGCTGGGGGCCCATGTTCAATTCCATCAGGGGGCCGTCGGGGGTGTCCTCGACCACGCTCAGGCCCTCGACGAAGCCGCCCACGCGGGGGTGCGCGTCGACGCCGCCCGGGAGGATGCGCTGGTCCGGGCCCGCGCCGGCGTCGACCGGGGTGCCGGTGCCCGGCGCGCGGGTCAATCCGGGGCTCCGTGGGGCACGGCCGCGTCGGGTGGGAAGGAGCCGCGATCGGTGAACCGGACCGGCTCGCCGAAGGAGATGTAGTCCTTGCGCAGCGGGTGTCCCTCCCAATCGTCGGGCATCAGCAGGCGGCGCTGGTCGGGGCTGCCCTCGAAGTCGATGCCGAATAGGTCGTAGACCTCGCGCTCAAGCCAGTTCATGCCCCGCCAGACGGCGCACAGCGACGGCACCCGGGGCAGCCCGTCGAAGCTGTCGGCGACCCCCACCTTGAGCCTGATGGTGTCCTTGAGGTCGAGGCTGCGGAGCTGGTAGACGAGGTCGAAGCGTGGCTCGCGGTCGGGGTGGTCGACCGCGGTGACGAACAGCGGCAGGGTGAAGCGCAGCCGCTCGTCCTCCTTGAGCACCCGGGCCGCCGCCACCAGCTGCCCGGCGGCGATCAGCAGGGCGCCCTCCGGGGGCACGCCGTCGAGGCCCAGGACCGCCCCGGGCAGGCGCTCGTCGAGGACACGCCGGGCCGTCGAGAGGGCGCCGGCCGCCGTCTCGATCTGTGGGGCCTGCTGCGCCGTGGCGCCTGCCGGGGTCTCGTCCTCGGGCATCTGCTCCTTCAGGTTGGGCCGGGGCGCGGCCGGGGTTTCAGGCGACGGCCTGGGCGCGGATCTTGCGCTGCAGCTTGAGCACGGAGTCCAGCAGCGCCTCGGGCCGGGGCGGGCAGCCGGGTACGTAGACGTCGACCGGCACCACCTTGTCGACCCCCTGGACGATGGCGTAGTTGTTGAAGACCCCGCCGCAGGAGGCGCAGGCGCCCATCGAGATCACCCACTTGGGCTCCGGCATCTGGTCGTAGATCTGCCGCAGCACCGGCGCCATCTTCTGGGAGACGCGGCCGGCGACGATCATCAGGTCGGCCTGGCGCGGGGAGGCCCGGAAGACCTCGGCGCCGAAGCGGGCCATGTCGAACTTGGGGCCGCCGGTGCCCATCATCTCGATCGCGCAGCAGGCCAGGCCGAAGAGCGCCGGCCACATCGAGTTGTAGCGGCCCCAGGCCACCACCTTGTTGATGCTGGTGGTGGCGAAGTTGTGGCCGAGGCTGGCGGTGATGGCCTCGATGCCGTGGGCCGGGTGGCCCTCCGGCAGCAGCAGGCCCGCGGCGCCGGGGGTCATTCCCATTCCAGGGCCCCCTTGCGCCAGACGTAGAGCAGGACCACCGCCAGGGTGCCGATGAACAGGCCCATCTCCAGGATCCCCTGCCAGCGGAGCTGCCGCAGCAGGACCGCCCAGGGGTAGACGAAGACCGCCTCCACGTCGAAGACGATGAAGAGCATGGCCGTGAGGTAGAAACCGACCGGCAGCCGCCGCCTGGCGGTCTCGGCCGGGACGATGCCGCACTCGTAGGGCTGCCCCTTGGTCGGCGAGGGCGCCTTGGGCCCCAGCAGGGAGGAGAGCGCGACCGCCACGGCCGCGAAGACGATCGAGGCGATCAGGAATACGAGCAGGGGCAGGTATTCGCTCGACATCAAGGCCAGATTCTACCGGCCGGAGGGCTCCGGCCGGCCGACCTCAGCCGGGGCGGGCGTCCTCCAGCAGAGCGTAGGTCACGCCGGCGATGGCGCCGTCGAGGAGGAAGTTGGCCAGGAAGGCGAAGGCCCGGCGGCGGAACAGGAAATAGCCCAGGGCGCCGAGCGAGGAGGCGGTCTTGCCCAGGATCAGGAGGCGGACCAGGTCCTCGCGCGCCAGCGGCCGCTCGGCCGCCTGGGCCGAGATCGCCGTGATCAGGGCCATGTAGGCGCCCGCCAGGACCACCCACAGGTTGTCGGCATCGGACCCGCCGCCGTGCGGACCCCGAGCCTCCTCCAGCCCCACCATCCGACCCGTTCGCGCCAAGCTCGCGGTCACCGCGCCCGGCAGCAGGTAGAAGGCGGCCCCGCCGGCCGCGAAGGCCGGCGCCCAGAGCTTCAGCCAGCGGCTCAGGCGGGCCTCGGCGGGGCTTCGCTCCATGCTCGGCATGTTAGCCCAGGCGGAGCCACCGCGCTGGCTTGGCAAGCGAACGCCTGTTCGCTATAATCAGGACATGGCGCTCCCGCTCAAGGTCCACTGCCAGCGCTGTGGACTCCCCCAGTGGCTGGTCAGCCGCCACGCCGAGGTGGTCCGCTCGCTGGTCTGCCCGCGCTGCGGCCACAGGGCCGCGGCGGCGCGGGTCCGGGCCATCAGGGAGCGGGCCCGGACCCGCCGGGAGCCAGAGCTGAAGCTGGCCAGCTAGGTCTACTCGCCGTCTGCGGCCTCTTCGCGGGGCCACTCGCCGAGCGTCACCGGGACCGTGGTGACCTGGCCGCCGCGGAGCAGCTTGAGCGGCTGGACGCTGCCCACCTCCAGCGCGACCAGGGCCCGGATCAGGTCGTGCATCCGCTCGGTGGCGTGGTCGCCGACGGCCAGCAGGGTGTCGCCCTGGAGCACGCCGGCCACGCCGGCGGCGCTGTCGCCGTCGACCGAGACCACCAGCAGGCCGGAGTCCTGGCCGGCGGCGGCCCGCAGCGGCGGGTCGAGGCTGACCGGCTGGGTGCCGATGCCGAGGTAGGGCCGGCGGACGTGGCCGACCTCGCGGAGGTCGCGGGCGATGCGGTCGGCGGTGGCCACCGGCAGGGCCCGGGTGTTGCCGCGCCCGTAGTACCAGCTGTTGAAGCCGACCACGGCGCCGTCGGCGTCGACCAGCGGCCCGCCGGAGAAGCCCCGGTTGAGGGGCGCCTCGGTCTGGATCATGTCGCCCATGAACCAGCCGCGCCAGCCACGGGATGCCGGGGCCACGGCATTGACCACCCCGAAGGTCGACTCCAGGGCCCGGGGCCGGCCGATCGCCAGCACCAGCTCGCCGGGACGCAGCGCGCCGGCCGAGCGCGGCGCCGGCGCCGCTCCCAGGCCATCCACCCGCAGCAGGGCCAGGTCGGAGCGGGGGTCGCGGCCCACGACGACCGCCGCCAGGGAGCCGCCGCCGTCGCTGACCCTGATCCCCTCGTCGCCCTCCAGCACGTGGTCGGCGGTCAGGACCAGGCCAATCTCCCAGACGGTGCCGCTGGCCGCCGGGCCACGCCGGCCCTCGACCCGGACGACGCCGGCGCCGGCCTTCTCCACCGCGGCCGCCAGGCCGTCCGAGATCTCCTTCAGGGTTGCCATGTCAGGGTTTTCCTCCAGTCTGTGGCGGCGGGCCGTCGGGCGACGCCCGCGATGGCCCTCACGCTAGGCGCGGCCGGGGCCCGCCGCCTCACCCTTGTGGGCAGGTGCCGGCCTGGCCGGTCGGCTAGACCAGGACCCAGCCGAGCCGCATCGCCCGGGCCACCGCCTCGGCCCGGGTGCGGGCCGAGAGCTTGCCCATCAGCGAGGTCACGTGGAACTTGACGGTGTGCTCGCTGACCCCCAGCCGGGCGGCGATGCGGGGGTTGGTCAGCCCCTGCGAGAGCAGCTGCAGGACCTCGCTCTCGCGCGGCGTCAGCGTCTCCACCGGCGCCTCCACCTCGGCGCTGGGGGCCTCCGGCATCAGCACCCCGAGGGCGCTCGCCGAGAGCACCGCCAGCCCGACCCCGGCCGCGACCACCGCCGCCTCGATCTCCTCGGCCCGGGCATCGGAGGCCAGCACCCCGGCCGCCCCCGCCGCCAGCAGCGCGGGCGCGGCGTCGCGGCCCGAGAGCGCCACCACCACCGGCTCCGACCGGGTCCGCAGCAGCTCGCCGACCAGCTCCTCGGTATCCTCCCCGGCCTCCACCACCACCGCGTCGGGCTCCAGCCGCTCGCACTCCTCGGCGGCCGTCTGTGGGCCGGCGGCGCCGACCAGGGTCAGCCGGGAGCCGCGCTGGACCAGCGCCTCCAGGCCCGAGCGGGCCAGGTGGCTGCGGGCGACGACCAAGACGGAGCGGGTGGGCATGGCGCTAATCCTTACCCTCTCACGGCCCGGCCGAACCGCGCCGCGCGCGTCAGCCCGGGGCGTGGTGGAGCAGGAAGAGCGCCATGAAGACGAAGAAGCAGGCGCTGGCCACGATGGTCAGGATGTGGAACAGCTCGTGGTAGCCGAAGACCCGCTGCCACAGCGGCGGCCAGCGCAGCGCGTAGACCACCGCGCCCAGCGAGTAGAGCAGGCCGCCGGCGCCCAGCATCACCATGCCGCCGACCCCGAAGGCGCCGACGATCTGGGGCGTGGCCACCAGCGCCACCCAGCCCATGCCGACGTAGAGGACCGCCTGGACCTGGCGCCGCACCTGCCACCCGGGGAGGGCCAGGAGCACGCCCGCCAGCGCCATGCCCCAGACCAGCGAGAGCACCGAGACCCGCCACCAGCCCCGCAGCGCCAGGGCCGCGATCGGGGTGTAGGTGCCGGCGATGACCAGGTAGATGTTGGAGTGGTCGACCCGGCGCAGGGCCTCCGAGACCCGCGGCGTCCAGTTGCCGATGTGGTAGACGGCGCTGAATGCGTAGAGGCCGACCAGGGTCAGGCCGTAGATGGCCAGGGTGATCCGGGCCGCCCAGCTCTCGCTGAGGTAGATCAGGGCGGCCACCCCGACCAGCGCCAGCGGCGCCGCCCCGGCATGCAGGTAGCCGCGCAGCAGCGGCTTGCGGAGGTCCAGGGCGAAGGGGATTCGCGGCCCTGCCGGCTCGGCGGCGACGGCCACGGCCGGCTCGGCGGGTTTCATGCTTTCAGGCTACAGCGCCCCAGTGGCCGGCGGCGACCGGGAGTTGGCGCCGCTGGCGCCGGTTGGCCCGGCCGCACAAGGTCGCCGACCAATCCGGCCGACCCGCCACCGATCTTGCTTTCGTACGCTGGCGCCAGCGCTCCGGCGGCAAATCCAGCGGGCTGTGACAGAAAGCCGGGCGCGCGGAGGTGTGGAGAAACATGAGACATCGGAAACGCTTGGTCGCGCTCGCCCTGACGGGGCTGGTCGCGGCACCGCTGCTGGCCACCACCCCGGTGGCGGCGGTGGGGACCGTGTCGCTGCAGGCGACGTTCACCTCGGTCAGCTACGGCTGGACCAAGGTTGAGCGCTGGAAGGACACCGGCACCGGCTGGCCCACCGAGCACTACCTCGGCGACGGCCGGATGGACCAGACCGGCCAGCGCAAGACCTTCTTCGGCACCGGCGAGCCGCCGGCGGCCAACTTCCTGATGTACTACGCCCCGGGCTGGAACACCGGCAGCAAGGCCGTGCCGGTGCTGCTGGTCCCCGGCGCCGCCGACAACGTCGACCGCGAGTACGCCAACCCCTCGATCGGCCCGCAGAACTGCGGCGCCAGCTCCTGTCCCAGCACCGGCCTGATGCAGAACCTCTCGGGCGCCGGCTACCGGGTCTTCGGGGTGCAGTTCGCCAACACCCAGGACGACAACTACACCCAGGCCCAGACCATCTCCGACGCGATCGGGGTGATCAAGAGCGACCTCGGCGTTTCCCAGGTCGACGTGATCGCCTGGAGCAAGGGGGTGATCCCGGCGCGGATGTACGCCGCCAGTGTCAAGCCAAGCTGGGGCCGCAGCTACCAGAACGACATCCGCAAGTTGATCCTGCTCGGTGGCCCCA
>DASZGP010000028.1:0-6536 GCA_035938695.1 Candidatus Dormiibacterota bacterium
TCCTCCTCGTCGAACAGTTCGTCCACATGGCCCTCGAAAACACCGCCCGCGCCTACGTCCTCACCAAGGGCGAGGTCGTCTCCTCCGGCCCCTCCAAGGCCATGCTCGACGACCCCTCCCTCGTCGAGTCCTACCTCGGCGGCCACTCCACCGATCCTCACGGCCAAAAATCCGAGGTATACCCCCTGGGGGTATAGTCGTCTCATGCCCAGCCCAGGCTACGCCGGCCGCAAGAAGGCCGTCCTCTCGCGCCTCGCCCGCGTCGAGGGCCAGGTCCGCGGTGTCTCCCGGATGGTCGAAGACGAGCGCTACTGCATCGAGGTGCTGACCCAGGTCAGCGCGGCCAAGGCGGCGCTGGACCGGGTGGCGCTGATGCTGCTGGAGGAGCACGTCGGCCACTGCGTCAGCGACGCGATCAGGTCGGGCCGGGGCGGCGAGAAGGTGCGGGAGCTGTCGGACGCCATCGAGCGCCTGGTACGGAGCTAGCCGATGCCCGTCCTGCACGCGCTGGAGCTGGCGCTCTTCATGTTCTGGGAGGTGCTCTGGCCGCTGGCGCTGGGGTTCCTGCTGTCGGCCATCGTCCAGACGGTGGTGTCCCGCGACGCGGTGGTCAGGTCGCTGGGGCGGGACGACGTTCGGGGCGCGGCCCTGGCGACGCTGTTCGGCGCCGCGAGCTCGTCGTGCTCCTACGCCGCGGTGTCGGTCGGGCGGGCGCTGTTCCGGCGCGGGGCGACGCTGGCCAACGCGATCATCTTCGAGTTCGCGTCGACCAACCTGGTGATCGAGCTGGGGCTGGTGCTGCTGGTGCTGCTGGGGTGGCCGTTCCTGGGCGCGGAGGTGGCGGGCGGGGTGCTGATGGTCGCGATCCTCTTCCTGGTCTTCAGGGCCACGCTGCGGCCGGCGATGGTCGAGGCGGCTCGGGCCCAGGCCGAGAGGGGGTTGGTGGGGAAGATGGAGGGGCACGGCGAGATGGACATGTCGATCACCGACGGTCCGTTCCTGCGCCGGCTGTTCTCGGGCCGCGCCTTCACGGCCGTCAGCCACTACTTCTTCATGGACCTGGCCAGCCTGTACCAGGACCTGGCCATCGGGTTCCTGGTCGCCGGCGCGCTGGCCGCGTGGGTGCCGGACGGTTTCTGGCGGGCCTTGTTCCTCAGTGACCACCCGGCGGTGGCGCAGGTCTGGGGGCCGCTGATCGGGCCGGTGATCGCCATGCTCAGCTTCGTCTGCTCGGTCGGCAACGTGCCCCTGGCCGCGGTGCTGTGGAACGGGGGGATCAGCTTCGGCGGGGTGATCGCCTTCGTCTTCGGCGACCTCCTGATCCTGCCCGTCCTCGACATCTACCGGAAGTACTACGGCGGCCGGACGGCGCTCTACCTGGCCGCCGTCTCCTACCTGGCGATGGCGCTGGCGGGCCTGGCCGTGGGGCTGGCGTTCCAGGCGCTGGGGTGGGCGCCGGCCCACCACCGGGTGGCGGTGCTGGCGGCCCGGCCGGAGTGGAGCTACACGACCTTCCTGGACCTGGCCTTCCTGGCCCTGGCGGCCGTGCTCGGCTGGCGTTTCCTGCGCACCGGCGGCCCGGCGATGCTGCGGGCGATGGAGGCGTCGCCGGAGCGGCGGGCGGCGATGGCCACCGACCCGGTCTGCGGCATGACGGTCGACCCCGCCACCGCCGGGGAGCGCCACGACCACGACGGCCGAACCTACCACTTCTGCTCGGCCGGCTGCCGCGAGGCGTTCGCCGCCGACCCGCCGGGCTTCCTCGGCGGCGAGGTGGCGCCGGCCCACCACCACTGATGGCGGGCGGCTCGGGCCCGGGGGCCGTCGCCGCCCGCCTCTCAGGTCAGGGTCAGACGGTGGTCCCGGTGATGACGATGCTGCAGGGGTTGATCAGCTGGCTCAGGCAGTAGGTCAGCGGCAGCGTGCGGATGATGCAGTAGTTGGTGGGCAGGTTGGCGCCGCCCTGGGCCCCGGCGGCCTGGTCCTCGCTGAGCTCGCGGACCGTCTCCCGGCTGAGGCTGAGCTTGCGCTCGACGATGCTGGACATGATCACTCCTCGCGGCCCCATCCGGAACCGCACCACCCGCCGGGTCGGTCCCCAATAGACCCCTTCCATCCGGCCAGGCTGGGTGACAGTGTAGCCCTACCCGGCGCCCCTGACCACGCCGGCGACGAAGACGTAGACCACCATCCCCGAGACCGCCAGCAGGAAAAGGCGCAGGGCCCAGAGGCCGGCCGACACCGGGCGGCTGAGCTTGCGGCGGGCCACTGGCAGGTTCATCGAGCTGACCAGCTGGTCGGGCTCCAGGGACTCGATCAGGTCCTCGTCGGGCTCGCCGAGGTAGATGTGCTGGCGGTGGACGTCGGGCTTCACGGTCAGGCCCGCCCGAAGGCCACGTTGGCGAAGGCCACCACGGCGTAGGATGTCGCGGCCAGGCCGACCAGCAGCGCCACCAGCCCGCCGGCCAGGTTGAGCCAGCGGGGGTTGGCGCGGGGGCCCATCAGGTCGCGGTCGTTGGCCAGCATCAACAGGAAGACCAGCGCCGCCGGCAGCAGGACGACGGCCAGCAGGTTGGCGTTGAGGGTGATCGCCAGCAGCGGCGCGCCGGGGATCAGGACGATCGCCGCCGCCACCATCGCGATCCCGATGTTGAAGGCGTAGAAGCTGGGCGCCTCGGCCGGCTTCTGGTTGAAGCTGTGGGGGCCGGCGAGGGCCTCGCCGAAGGCGTAGGCGGTGCTGGCCGAGATGGTCATGGTGGCCAGCGCCCCGGCCTCGATCAGCCCCAACGCGAAGACCGCGGCGGCGGGGTAGCCGATGATCGGCCGCAGCGCCTCGGCGAAGCCGGCGCCGCCCTGGAGGTGGCTGCTGTCGACGTGGTGGGTGAAGAGCGCGGAGGCCACCACCAGGGCGGCGCAGCCGGCCGCCGCCGCCAGCACCCCCCCGAGCACGGTGTCGATCCGGCCCTGGGGGATGTCGCGCGGGGTCATCCCCTTGTCGACCGAGGCGCTCTGCTGGAAGAAGAGCATCCAGGGCGTCACGGTGGCCCCGATGTTGGAGGCCATCAGGAGCAGGAACAGCTGCAGCGAGCCGGAGGGCAGCGGGCTCCAGGTGGCGAAGGCCCGCCCGATCGCGCCGGGGTCGGGGTGGCTCATCAGGGCGGCGGCCACGAAGAGCAGGTTGAAGGCCGCCAGGCCCAGCGCCGCGCGCTCCCAGCGCCAGTAGCGCCCGCCGGCGACGCTGAAGGCGATCAGGGCCAGCCCGGTGGCGACGGCGACCGGGGTGGGGATGCCGAAGAAGGCCATCCCCACCCGCACCGCGATCAGCTCGGTGATCAGGGTGATCAGGTTGGTGATGCCCAGGTCGACGCAGGAGACCCAACCCCAGAACGGCCCGAAGCGCTGGAAGACCAGCTCGCCGTAGCCGCGGTGGGTCACCGCCCCCACCCGCATCGACATCTCCTGGATCACGATCGCGGCCACGAAGGTGAGGACGATGAAGGGCAGGAAGAAGCCGATGCCGTAGGTCGCCCCACTGGCCGCGTAGGAGAGCATGCTGGGCCCGTCGTTCTCGCCCAGCATCACCAGGATCCCGGGCCCCACCAGCAGCCAGAGCAGGCCCAGGCGGCGGTGGCGCCGGCGGGCCTCGACCACCCGATGGCGGTCGCCGGAGCGGCGGACGTCCTCGGGGGTCAGGATCTCGGTGGCCGCGGCCACCCTCACCGCGCCCACGCTACGGCCGCGGCGCGACGGTGACCCGGACCATGCGGGCGACCTCGGCCCCCAGCGCGTGGACCCCGCGGCCGATCCGGACCGTGACCACCCCACCGTACGACGCCACCGCGGTGACCGCCACCCGGGCGCCCGGCACCAGGCGCAGGTCGCTGAGGAACTGGAGCAGCGCGGGGTCGCCGTCGGGGACCCGGCTGACCACCCCGGTGTCGCCCGCCCCGAGCGAGCTGAGGGGCACGTCGTCGGGGATGTCGATGCTGAGGTCGCGGGCCGGGATGGGGTCGCCGTGGGGGTCGTGGAGCGGCTGCCCCAGCTTGGCCGCGATCAGCTCTTCGAGCCGCTCCGAGAGGACGTGCTCGAGGCGCTCGGCCTCCACGTGGACCTCCTCCCAGGGCATCCCCAGGTGCTCGGTCAGGAACAGCTCGATCAGGCGGTGGTGGCGGATCATCTCCAGCGCCACCCCGCTGCCGCGCGGCGTCAACGCCACCCCGTGGTAGGGGGTGTGGGTCACGAAGGCGCCCCCCGGGTCCTCCGCGAGGCGCTTGATCATCCCGGTCACCGACGCCGGCCTGACCCCCAGCCGGACCGCCAGCGCCAGGGTGGTGGCCCGCCCGGTGTCGGCCTGCAGCTTGTAGATCGCCTTGAGGTAGTCCTGGGCCGCCCGCGAGTCCTCCAGGTTTTCGATGCGCCGTTCGCTGGGTTCAGGCATGCCTAAATTAGGCCACAGGCAGAACGAAACAGCAAGCCGCTGACAGCTCCGATATACATATAGGGGAGCGCGGCCAGCGGTGCCGGGAGGGGCCGTCTCGACCACCCTGAGGAGGAAGGCTGCTTTGAGCGCGTACGGGCCGGTCCGGCCCGAGGGCTCGGAACCGCGCCGGCGCCGCCGCTCGCGCATCCCCGGCGGCGAGCTGGCGCGACCCGACCGCCTCCCGCCCCCCCGGCCCCGCGACCTGGCGCCCCCCCGGGCCCGGGCCAGGAGCGCCGGCTTCGAGCCCGACTGGGGCCGGCGCCGTCCCGCCGCCTCGCGCTCGGCGGGCTCGCTGGCGCTGCTGGTCTTCGGCTTCGTGGTCGCCGGGGTGCTGGGGGCCGGCGCCTACTACGCCCCGGTGATGGCCCAGTCGCTGCAGAGCACCGGCCACCGCGACGCGCTGACCACCACCGGCCAGGCCCCCGCCCCGCCGCCGCCGGGGGCGCCGTTCACCGTGCTCCTGCTGGGGTCCGACGACGACGCCAAGTTCGATCCCAAGCACCTGCTGACCCAGTCGATGATCCTGGTCCGGGTCGACCCCACCACCAAGCAGGCCACCATGCTCTCGATCCCCCGCGACCTCTGGGTGCCGATCTCCCCGACCGGTGTGAAGGCCAAGATCGACACCGCCTACTCCTACGGCGGGGCGCGGGCCGCCATCGCCACTGTGGAGTCCAACCTCCACGTCCACGTCGACGACTACGTCTGGATCGGGCTCAAGGGCCTGGTGCAGCTGATCGACCGCGTCGGCGGGGTCGACGTGGTGACCAGCAACCCGGTGCTCGACGACTACTACCCGGCCGACCTCGACACCACCAACCCCTACGGCTTCGTCAGGGTCGCGGTGCTGCCCGGGGCCCAGCACCTGAGCGGCGCCGAGGCCATGAAGTACGTCCGCTCGCGCCACAGCGACCTGCGCGGCGACCTGGGGCGGTCGGCCCGCCAGCAGCAGGTCCTGCTGGCGCTCAAGGCCAAGGCGCAGGGGTTCAACCTGGCCGACCTGCCCGACCTCTCGGCCAGCTTCGCGGGCGAGCTGAGCACCTCGGTCAGCCTCGACCGCTTCCGCTCCCTGCTGCCGCTGGCCGCGCTCTTCCAGAGCGGGGACATCCACCAGGTCGTGCTCGGCCCCCCCTACACCCAGGGCCAGATCGTCGAGGGCCAGGACGCGCTGATCCCCGACTGGAGCCAGATCCTGCCGCTGGTCCATCAGACCTTCCCGGCGGCATGAGGCGGCTGGTCGCGCTGGCCGCCATGGCCGCCTTCGGGGGCGGCGTCTACCTGGGGCTGGGCGCGCTCCGCAGCACGGCCTCGGCGCCGGCGGCCCGGCCCACCGCGGTCCACGCCCGGATCGACGTCAGCGGCACCATGTTCCTGGCCCAGCAGGGCTCGCTCTACCGGCTCCGGGACGGCGCCTTCACCAAGCTCAACCCGGGGCCGGCGGGCAGCTGGATGCAGCCGGTCCTGACCCCCGACCACACCCACCTGGTGGCGGTGCTGCGCGCCGGGCCGTTCTCCGACCTCTACCTGCTCGACCTCGACGGCCACGTCGTGCGCCAGATCACCAACGACGCCGGCGGCAAGGGCCTGCTCAGCCACTGGGCCTTCTACCCCCGCGTCAGCCCCGACGGCCAGACCCTCTACTACAGCTACGACGCGCCCAAGTACGTCGACGACTACCGGGTTGACCTGGCGATCTGGTCGATGCCGCTCGGCGGCGCCCAGCGGCTGGCCAGGCGGCAGAGCACCTTCAACGACTACACCGGCGGCGACACCTTCCCCGTCCCGCTGGCCGGCGGCGGCCTGCTCTACGCCAAGTACGCGATCGGCGCCAAGGGGCCTTACTCCCAGATCTGGTACCAGGCCCGGAGCCTCAGCCCTGGCCGCGCCCTGACCCAGCCGGAGGACGACTGCGGCCAGCCCGCGCTGTCACCCGATGCTTCGCGGCTGGCGATGATCTGCACCGGCGGAGCCCAGGTCGGGCGCCTGGAGGTGGCCGCCCTCGACGCCGCCGGCAACCTGGGTCCGCCGCGGACCCTGGTCGACGGCGTCCTCTGCG
>DASZGP010000029.1:0-3545 GCA_035938695.1 Candidatus Dormiibacterota bacterium
CCGGTCTTCCTGCACGAGGAAGCGATCTACCTGCACGAAGGGGCGCAGTACCACGTCGACCGGCTCGATTGGGAGGAGAAGAAGGCCTACGTGCGGCCGGTCAAGGTGGACTACTGGACCGACGCCGACCGCGCCGCCAGCGTCTCGATCCTGGACGCCTTCGCCGATCGGCCGGGCGCGATGGGCGCGGCCCACGGCGAGGTCCAGGTGACGTCCCTGGCGACGGTCTTCAAGAAGATCCGCTTCCACACCCACGAGACCGTCGGGCTGGGCCCCATCGACCTGCCCCAGGTCGACCTCCACACCACCAGCTACTGGACCACGGTGGCGCCCGAGCTGGAGGCTCGCTTCAGCCGGCTGGAGCTCCAGGCGGGGCTGCAGGGGCTGGCCCACGCGCTGCGGCACGTGGCCTCGGTGTTCCTGATGTGCGACCCCCGCGACCTCGGCACCGCGACCCAGGTCCGCTGCCCCGGCACCGGGCTGCCGACGGTCTTCGTCTACGACGTCTTCCCCGGCGGCGTGGGGCTCAGCCCGCGGCTCTTCGACCGCCACGCCGAGGTCCTGGAGGCGGCGGCGGAGATGGTCTCGGGGTGCGAGTGCCTGGCCGGGTGCCCGTCGTGCGTGGGGGCCATGGTGGAGAACGGAATGGAGGCCAAGCGGGTGGCGGCGGACCTGGCCCGCGGGGTCCGGGTGCTGGCGGCGTGAGGCCGGCGGCCGTGGAGACCAGCGGGGGCGACCGCCTCGCGGTGAGGCGTGCCCCGCCGGCCCGCGCCCCGACCGCGACCCCAGGCGCAACCGGCGTGTGGGGAGGGTCCAGGTGATCCTCCGCGAGCGCCTCCAGAGCCTGGGCTACCAGGCCAGGGGGACCCGCCCGGCGGCCGAGCGCGACCTCGAGGGCATCGCCAGAGTCCTCGGCGCCGAGGTGCGCGAGAACGCCCACGGCCCGGTGCTGGTGCTGGAGGACCTGGTCCGCACCCCGCTGGGCCGGCTGCCCGACGCCCGCGAAGCCCGGCTCCTGGGGCTGCGGCCGGAGGGCGGCACGCTGCTGCGGCCGTGCTTCTTCGACACCGAGACCACCGGAGTCTCCGGCGGCGCCGGCACCCAGGCCTTCCTCTGCGCCCTGGCCTGGCCGGCGCCCGGGGGCCTCCTCCTGCGCCAGTACCTGCTCGCCGACCCCTCGCTGGAGCGGGCCATGCTGGAGGAGGTCCGGGCCGACCTCCTCGACGGCGACGGCCTGGTCACCTACAACGGTCGCAGCTTCGACTGCCCGCTGCTGGAGGGGCGGCTGCTGATGGCCCGGATGGCGCCCCTGCCGCGCTCGCTGCCCCACCTCGACCTGCTCCAGCCGGCGCGGCGGATCTTCCGGGCGCGCCTCGGCGGCTGCACCCTGGGCGGGGTCGAATCGGCCGTTCTGGGTCGCGACCGCGGTCCCGACATCCCCGGCTTCCTGATCCCCGAGACCTACTTCGCCTACCTGCGCTCCGGCGACCCCGAGCCACTCCGCGAGGTGCTGGCCCACAACCGCCAGGACGTGGTCAGCCTGAGCCTGCTGCTGGACCACCTCTGCGGCCTGCTCGGCGACGGGCTGGCCGCCGCCCACCCGCTCGACCGCTTCGGCGTGGCCCGGCTGCTCGACGCGGCGGGGGCGGGGGAGCCGGCCCTGGCCCTCTACGCCGGCCTCTGGGCGGAGTCCGACTGCTGGGCGGGCGAGGTCTGGCCGGGCCCCTGGAGCCCGGTGGAGCTGGCCTACGTCACCGGCCTCCGACTGGCCGTCGCCCTCCGCCGCGCCGGCCGGCGGGAGAGCGCCGTGCCCATCCTGGAGGCCCTCTGGCGCCGCCATCCCCAGCCCCTGGAGGCCGGGATCATGCTGGCCAAGCACCTCGAGCACCACCGCCGCGACCGCCCGGCGGCGCTGCAGCTGGTCGGCGCCGCGCTCGACGCCGTGGAAGCCCGACCATCCCGCGACCGCCGCGAGGAGCGCTTCTTCGACGACCTGGTCCGCCGCCGAGCCCGCCTGGCCCGCCTGGTCGGCCCCTGAGGGCTACTGCCGGAAGCTGTTGGGCCCGTGCGGTGGGAGGTAGGGGGCGGGATCGGTGGGGGTGTTGTTGATCCGCACCTCGAAGTGCAGGTGCGGCCCGCTGGACATCCCAGTCGAGCCCATGAAGCCGATCAGCTGCCCCTGCTGGACCCGGTCACCGACCTTCACCACCCAGCCCTCGAGGTGGCCGTAGAGGGTCATCACGCCGTTGTGGTGGGCGATGATCACGTGCTTCCCGTAGCCGATCTCGTGGCTGCCGAGCATGCTGTCGGCGGCCGCCGCGATCACCCCGTCGTCGGCGGCGTAGATCTCGGTGCCGGCGCTGTTGGCCACGTCGATGCCGGAGTGGAAGTGGGCGGCGCCGAACCCCGGCGGCTCGGGCGCGTAGTCGGTGGGTCCGAAGGGCTGGGTGATCACGCCCTTCTGGGCCGGCCAGATCATCGGGTACTTGGTGGAATGCCCGACCGAGGCCGTGAAGTCGGCGTTGTTGCTGGCCATCCAGGCCTGGGCGGCCTGCCAGGCGGCGTCGTTGGCGGCCTGGATCAGCTCGTCCTCGCGCTGCACCTCGGCCTCCACGATCCTGGCCACCAGGTCCGCCGTCTGGCTGTCGGCGCTGACCAGCTCGTGCTGGGCGTCGTTGATCGACTGGTTGAGCTGGCGCAGGATCAACGACTCCCTGATCTGGTTGTTGACCAGCTGCTCCTGGGCCTGGGTGAGCTGGTCCTTGTGCCTGCCGGCCTGGTCCTGGTCGGCGTGGAGCTGGGCGATCTGCTGGGCCAGCCGGGCCTCCTCGGCGCGCACGGCGTTGACCAGGTCGCGCCCGAAGGCCTGGATCTGCACCATCTGGGTGGCTCGCCGCAGGAAATCGCTGACCCCGTGGCTGTCGAGGATCGAGGAGAGCAGGTTGGGTTGCCGCTCGTAGCTGCGGCGGAGGAAGGTCTCGAAGGCCCGCCGCCGGTCCGCCAGCCGCTGCCGGGTCTGGGCGATCTGGCGCTGGGTGGCGGCCTCCCGCGCCGTCAGCTCGTCGATCTGAGCCTGCAGCTTGGCCAGCCGGTCGCGGTTGTCCCGGATCGCGGTGCGGGTCTGGTCGAGCATCTCCTGCAGGCTCTGGCTCGACCCCACCGCCAGCGCCAGGCTGCTGGAGAGCTTGCTCTTCTCGTCCTGGATGCGCTGCAACTCGTCGATGCAGTGCTTCTGCAGCTGTCTCTCCTGCGGGTCGTCCTCCAGCCCGGCGGGGATCGGGCACCTGGCGGCCGGCGACGGCGTCGGCGAAGGGGACGGCGACGGCGCCGGCCGGGGCGGCGCGCTCCTGGCGGCCACCGGCAGCACCGGCGTCATCGCGGCGATCAGGATGCAGGCCGCCACGGCGGCAACCTGCTTGGCTCTCACCCGCACGGCCTCGAATTGTGCCTCAACGGCCGCCGCCTGGGAACGGAAAGCTGTAAAGATTCCTTGACGGCCGCGCCTGCCGGAGGGCGACCCGATGCCGCAAGCTTGGCTCATGCCG
>DASZGP010000030.1:0-3707 GCA_035938695.1 Candidatus Dormiibacterota bacterium
GGGCGGTCGCAAGCATCCTCACCAGGACTTCATCCAGATCAACACCACCAACATCCTGTTCATCTGCGGCGGGGCCTTCGACGGCCTGGAGCAGATCATCGAGTCGCGGATCGGGCGCAAGGTCATCGGCTTCGGCGCCCAGCCCCCCGGCGGCCGTGACAAGGACCGGGCCAAGCTGCGCGGCGAGGTCCAGCCCCAGGACCTGCTCAAGTACGGCCTGATCCCCGAGTTCATCGGCCGCCTGCCGATCATCGTCAACATCGACTACCTCGACGAGGCGGACATCATCAGGATCCTGACCGAGCCCAAGAACGCCTTCGTCAAGCAGTACAAGAAGTTCTTCGCCCTGGACGACGTCGAGCTGGAGTTCGAGGAGGGAGCGCTGGCGGCGATCGCCAAGAAGGCGCTGGCCCGCGGCACCGGGGCCCGGGGGCTGAAGTCGATCATCGAGGAGGCGCTGCTCAACTCGATGTTCGAGGTGCCCAGCCGTCCCGAGATCAAGCGGTGCGTGATCACCGAGCGGTCGATCACCGACGGCGTCGAGCCGGACCTGGTGATCGGCGAGGCGGTGATCGAGGAATTGGAAGAACAGTCGCAGAGTGCCTGAGGCACAGGGGAGCAGGAAGGTGAGGAACTTGAACATCTCGTCGTTGGGCGGCGGGGCCCGGATCGCCGGCGCGCTCCTGGCCGTGGCCGGCCTGGCCCTGGCCACGCCCCTGGCCGCCGATGCCGCCGCGATCAACATCAACACCGGTGGCAGCGGCCCCGACAAGGTGATCGCCAACTGCAGCGTCAGCGCCGGGCCGACCACCAGCACGACGTCCTCCGGCTGGGTCGTCTACGGCACCGCGGTGGCGTTCTCCACCAGCGGCGCGCTGGCCCAGTCCACCACCCTGGTCTGCACCGTGGCCAACGCCGGCAGCCTGTCCAGCGCGCTGCTGGGCCCGGCCGCGGTGGTGGCCGGAACGGTCACCCTGCCGCTCGGCCAGATCCCCTCGGTGTCCGCCTGCGCGATCGTCCGGTTCAGCGACGGGGTCTGGGTCAACACCTGCGGCTGACCCCGGGCTTGACAAGCGGCCCCGGAGCCGCTTAACTTTGCGGCGGTGCTCACCGGAAGGGTGAGCCGAAAGGAAGGAATGGGGGGGTTGCCTCTTCGACGAGGCAAGCTTGCCTGGGGGGCCTGCGTTGGCGCTCCTGGCACCTCCCGCAAGACAAGGAGGATGCCTACGTGAAGAAGCTCGTGCTGTCTTCGAAGCTGACCAACGCGGCCCGGGTGGCCGCGGCCGTCGCCGGCGTCGCCGGCGTGGCCCTGGTGACCCCGGTTGGGGCCAGCGCGGCCGCCATCGGGATCAACATCGGTGGCAACGGTACCTACCGGATCGTGGCCAGCTGCCACATCAGCGGTGGTGTCGCCACCAACGCCAACCAGATCCAGTGGGTGATCACCGCCGAGGCCAGCGCCGCCTCGACCAACGGCTCGGTGGCCTTCGCCACCGCCGTGAACTGCAACGTCAACGGCGTGGCCGGGGTTTCGGGCGCGCTGCCCGGCCCGGAGGCGGTCGCGGTGGGCATCGTCGCCCTGCCGACCGGCGTGGTCCCGAGCGTGACCGTCTGCGGCAGCGCCACCTACTCGGACGGCGGCAACTACAGCAACTGCTAGACACCTGACGGGGAGGCGCCAGCGATGGCGCCTCCCCGATCTTCCCGGCGGATCGCGTGGAAGGGACGCGACGCCCCGCCCGCCGCCACCGGCGCGGGCGCCTGCTATTTGGGAGACACCAATGATCACAGCGGAATCCATCTCGGCGCGCGCCCGCGGGCTGCGCCGGGCCGGCCTCTCGGTGGCCATGGTCCTGGCCACCGGCCTGGGCCTCGGCTCCAACGTCATCGCGGGCCACGCCCTCGACGTCAACATCCTGATCCAGACCGCCGCCACCAAGGTCAGCGGCTGCGACATCTACGCCTACGCCCAGAACGACGTCGCCCTCAGCAAGTACCACGGCGACGCCTGGTGCGACGTCCCGGTGCGGATGGACACCCACCTCCAGCTCTGCGACGAGGTCCTCGGGGACTGCTCCTTCGCCGAGTGTCACCAGGCCACCACGACCGACTGCCCGAGCCAGGGCATCCTGATCCCCGCGGCGATCACCGACCGCGAGCACCTGAGCTACGACGCGACGTTCACCACCATGCCCGGGTGGGGTTTCACCACCTATGACTCGTCCTATTGCTGGGCCGGCGGCAACCAGCTCCACTGCCACCTGGACGAGTGGTTCGGGATCATCGCGGCGGGCGGCCGCGGCTCCTTCGCGATCTGAGCAGCGCCGCCGGCGTCCGGAGCGTCCGGGCGCCGGCGGCACCCCGTCCGGGTAACCTTTAGGCCGACATGGCGATCGAGATCACCCGCAGCGCCGCCTGGCGGCCCCAGGAGGTCGAGCCCGAGCTCTACCGCCGCTGGGAGGAGGCCGGCCTCTTCCGGGCCGACCCCCACGACCCCCGCCCCAAGTTCAGCGTGGTCATGCCGCCGCCCAACATCACCGGCGAACTGCACCTGGGCCACGCCACCAACGGCACCCTCCAGGACCTCTACTGCCGTTACAAGCGGATGCGCGGCTTCGAGGTGCTCTGGCTGCCGGGCACCGACCACGCCGCGATCGCCACCCAGAACGTGATCGAGAAGCAGCTGGCCGCCGAGGGCAGCAGCAAGGAGCGGATCGGCCGCCAGGCCTTCGAGCACCGCGTCGAGGAGTGGTACCTGGAGTACGGCGCCCGCATCGTGGGCCAGCTCAAGCGGCTGGGCACCACCTGCGACTGGTCGCGGCAGCGCTTCACCATGGACCCGCCCTACGTCCACGCGGTGCGCGAGGCCTTCGTCCGGCTCTACCAGCGGGGCTACATCTACCGCGGGCCGCGGATCGTCAACTGGTGCCCGCGCTGCATGTCCTCGATCTCCGACCTGGAGGTCGACTGGAGGGAGCACGAGGACGTGCTCTACCACATCCGCTATGACATGGCCGACGGCGACGGCGCCCTGGTGGTGGCGACGGTGCGTCCCGAGACCATGCTCGCCGACACCGGCGTGGCGGTCAACCCCGGCGATCCCCGCTACACCGCCTTCGTCGGCCGCACCGCGATCCTGCCCCTGGTCGGCCGCGAGCTGCCGGTGGTGGCCGACGACTACGCCAAGATCGACTTCGGCTCCGGCGCGCTCAAGGTCACCCCGGGCCACGACCCCAACGACTACGAGATCGGCCGCCGCCACGGCCTGGCCATCCTCAGCACCATCGACAAGGACGGCAGCATCAGCCAGCACGACTGGGTGCCGGAGGAGCTGCGCTCGCTGGGCGCGCTCGACGCCCGCCGCCGGGTGGTCGAGCTGCTGCGCCAGACCGACCACCTGGTCAGCACCGAACCCTACGTCCACGAGGTCGGCCACTGCGACCGCTGCGGCGAGGTCATCGAGCCGCTGATCGACGAGCAGTGGTGGTGCGCCATGGCGGAGCTGGCCAAGCCGGCGATCCAGGTGGTGGAGGACCAGCGGGTGCGCTTCGTGCCCGAGCGCTGGAACCGGGTCTACCTGGAATGGATGCGCAACCTGCGCGACTGGAGCATCAGCCGCCAGCTCTGGCTCGGGCACCGGCTGCCGGTGTACTACTGCGACGCGGGGCATCCAACGGACACCGGCGAGGAGCTCCCGACGCCCGTCG
>DASZGP010000031.1:0-5872 GCA_035938695.1 Candidatus Dormiibacterota bacterium
TGACGATGCCTGAAAAGCACGTCATCATGGGTCATGGACGGACCCTCCCTGAAGGCTTTGAACACCCACAGGATGGGTCCGTCCCCTTACCCCCGGCTAGCTCCCAGGTGTCGCCAGATCTTGGAGGCTGTTCAGCCTAGGCCCTGCCCGCCGCCGGCCTAGGCGTCGGTGACCAGGACCGCGTAGGCGGTGAAGGACCTGGTGCAGGCGCCCAGCGGGCTCGGCGGCAGGTCCACCTTGCTGGGCAGGAACTCCAGCACCCCGCTGGCCACCGCGGCACCGGCGCCGTCCCCGGGGCCGGAGGCCACGATCACCCCCAGCCCGCCGACGAAGACCACGTTGAGGTCGTTGAAGGAGTAGGCGTCCGACCCCGTCTCGACCACCGAGGCGGACGCGCCCAGCACCGCCCCCGTCCCGCAGGCCACGTTCTCGAAGTCGCCCATGGCGCCTGCGGTGCAGCCCGAGAGGACCTCGGCGGTGGTGTCGGAGGCCGATTCGGAGATCACCGAGCAGGTGCCGCCCGAAGCGTTGAAGGGCTGGGCCACCAGGCCGGTGTTGCCCAGGCAGACCGCCTCCACCCAGCAGACGTCGGCGACGATGGTCATCCCGGTGACGATCACCACGTCGGCGTCGACCGGGTCGGCGGCGGCCGCCGGCAGGGAGCCGAGGCCGGACATGACGGCCAGCCCCAGGCAGCCGGCCCGGGCCAGACGGCGCCACCCGGTCGGGGTCTCCGGCGCGCGCCGATGCCCACCGAGGGTGGATGGATCCGAGACGGAGACCACCGCCCGCCTCAGGACGTGTCGCCGGACCCGGCGCGGCGCCGGAGCAGCACCACCGCCGCCGCGGCCGCCGCCAGCGCCAGCAGGCCGCCGCCGGCGATCAGGGGGCCGGGGGCGGTGAAGGACGCCGGCCGGGCCGAACCGGGCTGGGGCTCGGTGGCGCCGGAGCCGCCTCCGGTCAGAGGGTTGCCGCCGCCGGCGCCGCCCGTCCCGCCGGCGCCGCCCGTCCCGGCCGCTCCGGTCTGAGCCGGCGGCGAGGCGCAGGCCGGACCCCGGCAGCCGCTCGGGACGCCGCCCTGGGTCGACGCGGCCCGGCCGGCGATGTAATGCCCGACGTGGGGGCAGGCGACCCGCCAGGTCGAGCCGCCGTCGGCGCTGCACAGCAGGCCGGTGGTGGTCCCCTCCTTGCCGGTGCTGAGATAGCCGGCGAAGAGCCGCCCGTCAGGGGCGATCGCCAGCGACATGGCGCCGTGGTCCAGCGGGCTCGGCGACCCCACCTGGGCCCAGGTGGCGCCGCCGTCGGAGGTGCGGAAGACGCCGCCCTCGGTGTGCGGCGACTGCTTGTCGGTGAAGATCTCCAGCGCCGCCGCCCAGGCCGAGCGGTCGGGGCCGGCCTCGCGGTAGCCCGGCGACAGCGCCAACCCCGGGGTGCTGGCCGGCGCCCCCGAGCTGGAGATCACCGGCAGCGGCGCGAAGGTCCCGCCGCCGTCGACCGACTTGTAGATGCCCCGGCCGGTCTGGGCGAAGACGGTGCCGGAGTCGCCGTAGTCCGGCGGCACCACCAGGGTCGCCGGGGCCGAGAAGGTCACCGAGCCGGGAAAGCCGGTGGACCCGGTGCAGGCCAGGTTGACGTCGCACTTCTGGGCCACCGGCATGCCGTTCCTGTCGATCGCGCTGAGCAGCGCCGGCGCCTGCCTGCCGCCGCTGGGGTAGGTCGGGGCGAAGGTGAAGGAGAAGTCGGTGTAGGTTCCCCCCGACCCCGCCACGGTGGAGGTCTTGCCCCTCCGGTAGAGGTAATCGTGGTCGCTGGTGATGGCCACCGCCCCGTCCTGGGCGTAGGTCGGCTCGGGGGTGGGCGTGGCCCCCTTGGCGCCGGTCACCGTCTGCCAGGTGTCGCCGCCGTCGTCGCTGCGCTGCAGCCCCCCGCTGGAGAGGGCGAAGGCGGTCTCGTGGCCGGTCCCGTCTACCGCGATGTAGACGTGCCCGTTGCCCCAGCCCGAGGCCCGCGCCAGGCCCCACGTGCTGCCGCCGTCGTGGCTGACCCAGAGGTGGTTGGGCTTGGCCTGGCCCCCGCTGTGGATGGGGATCGCCATCGCCATCACCAGCCCGGTGTCGGCGTAGGCCGGCGACACGCTGACCCAGTAGGGGCTCTCCGCGCCGATCGCCGACGGGGGCGCCGGTGGGGGTGAGGGGCTGGGGCTGGCTGCCAGGACCCCGGACCCCGACCAGAGGACCAGCCCCGCGACAGCCAGGCCGATCAGATACCTGGTCCGCATGGCTCTTATCAAGACGTTTGGACCCCCGAAAAAGCTACCCGTGTAGCAAAACTGGGGGGCGGCGCGTCAAGGACTTCAGAAGGGAGCTGGGATTTGCCCGGCCGAATCGAGTCCTCACAGGAGGGGAAGTTCAATGAGACTACCCAAGGGGATCATGGGCGGCGCCGCCGTCCTGCTCACCGCGGTCGCCATGGTGGCCGCGCCAACCTTCGCCAGCGCGGACGAGGCGGCCGTCGATGCTGACGCCCTGGTCATCGCCGGCGCCACCGCCAACGCCACCGTGTGCTGGGTGACCACGATGTGTGGCGCCGGCAACGGCTACAGCTTCAACGGCGGTACCTGCCTGGGGCTGTTCTCGGCCGAGGCCCAGGTGCCTGCCGACGTCGAGGTCGCGGCCGGCTGCAGCGCCAGCTCGGCGGGGACCTTTGTCAACGTCATCTGCGGCACCGGTCTGGTGACCGGCGGCGCCACCGCGACCGAGTCCGGGGGGTCGGACTCCTACAACTTCGGCATCACCGTGGTGCTGATTGCCGGCCAGGGCGTGCTGATCGGCACCGGTGACGGTCCGGCGGTCGGCGTGGTCGACCTCAACCCGCCGTCGGGCGGGCTCAACCTGCCACCGTCGCTGGGCGGCACCTGCACCACCTCGTTCCTGGTCAACGTGGTGGCGGTGACCACCGCGTAAGCGCGACACTGGTCTGGCGGGCGCCTCCGGGCGCCCGCCACTTCCTTCAGACGGGAGGGCGGGCAGCGGGAAACATCGGATGTATGGCAACAGCTCAGCAGTGAGGTCGGCCGGCGGCCGACGGGCGAGGTGCGGGATCGGCGTGGGCATCGCGATCACGGTGCTCGCTTTCGTCGTGCCCGGGCCGGCGCTGGCGGCGACCGGCACCGTCGCCCCGGCCGGTTCGATCAGGAACCCCCACGACCCAAGTCACTGGCCCACCTCTCCGAACAACTCCAACCGGACCGGGCTGCTGTCGGACCCGGCCAACGGGGTGCTCCTGTCCTACAACGTGGCGGACTGCCCCGAGATCTACCGGCTCGACATCGACAGTGGCGCGGTCAAGACCGACTCCGGCATGACCTCCTGCCATGGCAGCCTCTTCGCGCCCGGCGGGACCGGGGGTTCCGAGCCGCTTGCCGCCCTCGACCCCCAGGACCGGCTCCTCCTGGGAGCGGACATGAGCGACCAGCAGCACAGCGTCAGCGTCGTCAGCGAGCTGACCCTCAAGCCGGTGGCCCGCTGGAGCATGCCTCTGCCCGGTCTCGATCCCACGGCGGTCGCCGGTCTGACGATCGTGGGGGTCTCGTGGTTTGCTCGCGACGACAGCCTGCTGGTGCTGACCAACACCAACGGCGGCAGCAGCGGGCCTCCCGGGGTGGCGGTGACCGCCTTCAGCATCCCCCTGAGCCTGCGGGCCGGCACCGGTGTCGTGCTCTGGACCTACACGATCTCCCCGGCGGCCTGCCCCTACACGCTGTCGGCCGAGACCCTGGCCCCCGCGGCCTATCACCTTTCGGCCGCCCCGGCGGTGATCCTCGGCTGCAACCGCAACCACGCCCCCGGGGCAAACTACGTCAACGACCAGTACGCGGTCGTCAAGTTCCCGCTGGGCCCCAAGGACCACAACGGAAACCCGTGCCCGGCACCGGCCACCGAATGCCCCACCGGCGGGCCGCTGACCGTCTCGGTGGTGCCGGCCAGCGCCCAGGACCTGGTCTTCGACTCCGGCAGCGACCGCGCCTTCCTGTTCACCAAGAACCCGACCGTGGCGCTGCTGGTCTACGACGGCCGGCAGGGGATCGTGGAGGGGAGCGCCAAGATCGGCGATTCCGCCAGCGACACCAACCGGCTGGCGCTGGCCTTCGATCCCGAGTCCGGCCGCTTCTACAGCCTGGGGAAGGGCCAAGGGCTCACGCTGATCGACGGCCGGCGGACGCCGGTCTCCCCGGGCGCCGTCTTCCCTCAGTACGCGCGGACCCTGGAAACGGTGATCTATCCGGTCCTGCCACCTGACGGCGCGCACCCGTACCGCCGTGTCCTCTTTCCCAGCGGGCCGGGGTTGGACACCCAGTCCTCGGGGATGCTGACGGCCTTCAGCGTCTTTGCCGACACCGTGCCGGTGACCACCGATCCCCCGGCCGCGGCGGTCGACAGCAGCACCTTCTCTGGGCAGATCCCGGCCGGCGCCCAGGTGACCTCGGTCTACGGCGGGACGGCGCGCGGCTACGGCTACCACAGCGTGCTGGTCGGCGGGGTGAACGGTTCCACGTTCGACCTGGAGGGGGGCAATTACGGCACCGTCAGCTCCGTCCCCTTCGGGAGGACCAACAACCTGTTGGGCGCCAGCGTGTCCGACCTGAGCGTGCGCAACGGGAATCCCCACGGCCGGTCCAGTGCGGCGGAGGATGGGAACGCCACCACGGCCGAGGACCTCCAGCGCTGCACCGACCCGACCCAGTCCATCCAGTGCACCGGACGCCCGGACTGCGCCGCGGCCTCGCTGGTCCCTGGCGGTTCGCCCGTCCCGTGCCCACCCCTGCCGGCCACCGCGCCGCCTCCACCCGGCACGACGGCGCCCCAGTCCTGGCCCTTCGCCTCGGTGGACTGCCCGGCCCAGGACGGCTCGGCCAAGGCCAGCACCAGCGGCTACAGCACGACCCAGGCGGACGGGAGCAGCCAGCAGGTCGCGGGCTCCGACACCCAGGCCGGCGCGGCCGTGGACTGCGGCCTCAACCCGGCGATCACCGCCAACGCCTCAATCCAGGGCGTCGGGCCGGGAGGCTCGGCCGGGGTGCCGCTGGTCCAGGTCGGCTCGGGAAGCGTCAGCGGCACGATCACCCCGCCGACCGGCGCGGCGGGGGTGTCGGTCCAGACCACCGCGGTCGCCGACGGGGTGACCGTCAGCCTGCCCACCGGTAGCTTCAGCATCGGGGAGGTCAGGCACACCGCCACCGCGACCGCCGCCGGCAGCGGGGGGAGCGCCCGGACCACCGAGTCGCTGACCATCTCCCGGTTCAGCATCGGGGGGACCGAGGAGTGCCAGCAGTGCGACCCGCAGCTGGTGGCGCAGCAGATCTCCAACGCCTTTCCCGGGCAGATCCTGGCCGAGATCCCGCCGCCCGACGACACCCACGCCAAGCCCTGCACGGGCGACCGGCTGACGGCGGCCGGGGCGACCTGCTTCGGGTCTCCCGGAGGGTACCTGGCGGCCATCCAGGCCGGCCTCGACCAGCGGCTCGGCGACACCACCTTCAACGAGATGACCGAGGCCCAGGCCAGCATGCTGCCGGGGCTGCGGATCGTGGCCTACGGCCTGGGTGAGGGCCGGCCGACCCGCAGCCGCCAGGTCACCGACCTGGCCGGCGTCGACGTCGACGCCGAGCGCGGCATCTCGGTCCTGCCGCTGGCGACCGCCGGCGACTTCGCCGCCATCACCCCGGTGGCCGCCGCGATCGCCGCCGGGGTCCCCACCACCCAGATCGTCCCCGGCGTCCCGGGCATCCCGGCGACCACCGGGGGCGGCGGCGGCGGCTTCGCCCAGCGGGTGCTGCAGGGCATCAGGAGCCTGCTCCGCTCGCCGCTGGGAG
>DASZGP010000032.1:0-10147 GCA_035938695.1 Candidatus Dormiibacterota bacterium
GCCTGGCCGAGCGGGAGCCCGATCCCCAGCGCCAACGGGTGCTGGCGGAGCTGGCCGCCACCGAGAACCGCCACGCCGACCGCTGGGCCGCCCGCCTGGAGCAGCTCGGGGCCGGCGTCCCCGACCGGGCCACGGTCCGCCTGCCCCGCTCCATCGAGCTCAGCCTGCGCTTCGCCCCGGTGGAGGCGGTGATCGCCCACCAGGAGGCCGAGGAGCGCCGCCTCGCCGCCTCCCACGCCGACCTCACCGGCGACGCCGCCACCGACGCGCTCCTGGCGCAGATCGGCGAGGAGGACCGTGAGCACGCCGCCACCCTGCGCACCCTGCTCCACAGCGACGAGCGCAAGTCCTCCCGGCGCCGGGCCCAGAGCGCCCTCGACCGCATCCTCGGCCACGAGAGCTGGCACAGCAGCGACAGCGGCTGGATCGGCGGCGCGATCTACGGGGTCAACGACGGCCTGGCGGCGGTCTTCGGCATCGTCTCCGGCGTCTCGGCGGCCTCCCAGGCTCGGGGCAACGTGGTCCTCATCGCCGGCCTGGCGGGAGCCTTGGCCTCGGCGGTCTCGATGGGCTCCGGCGCCTATTTGGCGACCAAGTCCGAGGGCGAGGTCTACGAGGCCCAGCTCGACCGGGAGCGCCGCGAGATCGAGGAGGAGCCCGAGGAGGAGCGCCGCGAGCTGGAGCTCTTCTACCAGCTCAAGGGACTGTCCGAGGAGGAGTCCAAGCTGCTCGCCGACCGCGTCTCGCAGAACCCCCGGGCGCTGCTCGAGGCGATGGCCACCGAGGAGCTCAAGCTCGGCCCCAACCCCGGCGGCGAGCCGGTCAAGGCGGGGGTCGCCGCGATGCTCTCGACCGCCGTCGGGGCGATCATCCCGGTCGTCCCCTTCTTCTTCCTGAGCGGCGGCGCCGCGATCATCACCGCGGCGGTGGTCTCGATCCTGGCCCACTTCGCGGTGGGCGCCGCCAAGTCCCTGGTGACCCTGCGTTCCTGGTGGGCCTCAGGCCTGGAGATGACCGTCGCCGGCATCGTGGTCGGCGCCGTGACCTACGTGGTCGGCCTCTTCTTCCACGTCAGCTAGAGGGCCGGACTCACAGTCGACGACAGGTGCCGCGAGGGTCGGGACCATCGCGCCCACGCCTGATTTCAGCCTCCGTCCGGCGGCTAGAGTCTGCGGATGAACCGGCTGGCGAGTGAGACCAGTCCCTACCTGCTGCAGCACGCGGCCAACCCGGTGGACTGGTACGCGTGGGGCGAGGAGGCGCTGGCGCGGGCGCGGGCCGAGGACCGGCCGATCCTGCTCAGCATCGGGTACTCGGCCTGCCACTGGTGCCACGTCATGGAGCGGGAGTCGTTCGAGGATCAGCAGACGGCGGCGGAGATGAACCGGGACTTCGTCTGCGTCAAGGTCGACCGCGAGGAACGGCCCGACCTGGACGCGATCTACATGGCGGCGGTGCAGCAGCTGACCGGTAGCGGGGGCTGGCCGATGACCGTCTTCCTGACGCCCGACCTCAAGCCCTTCTACGGGGGGACCTACTTCCCGCCCCAGCCGCGCTACGGGATGCCCTCGTTCCGCCAGGTGCTGGCGGCGGTCAGGAGCGCCTACGGGGAGCGCCGCGGCGAGGTCGAGGAGAGCGCCGAGCGGCTGGCCCGGCAGATCTCGGCGGAGGTCGGCGCCGGCCCCGGCGGGCCGCTCGCCCCGGGCATCCTGGACGCCGCCGCGGCGCGGCTGATGGACCGCTTCGACCCGGTCCACGGCGGCTTCGGCGGGGCGCCCAAGTTCCCCCAGGCGATGGCCCTCGACTTCCTCCTGCGGGCCTGGCGGCGGAGCGGCGACGAGCGGATGCTGGAGGCCGTCGGCCGGAGCCTGACCGAGATGGGCCACGGCGGCATCTACGACCACCTCGGGGGCGGCTTCGCGCGCTACTCCACCGACGAGGAGTGGCTGGTGCCGCACTTCGAGAAGATGCTCTACGACCAGGCCCTGCTGGCCCAGGTCTACCTGCACCACTTCCAGGCCGCCGGCGCGCCGGGCTCGCGGAGCGCCTGCGAGGGGATCGTCGATTACGTCCTGCGCGACCTGGCCAGCCCCGGAGGCGGCTTCTGCTCCTCCGAGGACGCCGATTCGGAGGGCGTCGAGGGCCGGTTCTACACCTGGACCTACGCGGAGGCCGAGGCGGCGGGCGGCGCGGACTTCGAGGTGCTGCGGCGAGCCTACGACATCACCCCCGAAGGCAACTGGGAGGGGCGCAACATCCTCCGCCTGCTGCCGGTGGTGCGGAGCCTGCCCGACCAGCTGGGGATCGGCCGCGAGGAACTCCAGGAGCGGCTGGCCCGAGGCCGCCGGGCGATGCGCGAGGCGCGCGCGGCGCGGGTCCGGCCGGCGCGAGACGACAAGGTCGTGACCGCCTGGAACGGGCTGATGCTGGCGGCCCTGGCGGAGGCGGCGGCGGTCCTGGGACGCGCCGACTACCTGGCCGCCGCCCAGCGCTGCGGCGCCTTCCTGCTGGAGGAGATGTGGCAAGAGGGACGCCTGCGCCGCACCTGGCGCGACGGCGCGGCGCGGATCGACGCCTACCTCGAGGACTACGCCGCCCTCGCCGACGGGCTGCTCCGGCTCTACCAGGCCGACTTCGACCCGCGCTGGTTCAACGCCGCGCGGGAGCTCGGCGACGCCATCCTGGCGCGCTTCGCCGACCCCGCCGGGGGCGTGTTCTACGCCACCAGCCCGGACCACGAGCGGGTTCTCTTCCGCCCCCGCGACTTCGACGACAACGCCGTACCCGCCGGGAACTCGCTGGCGGTCGAGGTGCTGGTCGAGCTCGGCCTGCTGACCGGCGAGGACCGCTACCGCGCCGCCGCGACCTCCGCCCTGGAGGCCCTGGCCCCGGCGATGGGCAGCCACCCGCTGTTCTTCGGGCGCCTGCTGGGAGCCCTCGACCTGCACCTGGGCCCGGCCCTGGAGGTGGCCCTGGTCGGCGATCTGGCCTCCGCCACCGCGGCGGAGATGCTGCGCCGGCTGCGGGGCGGCTTCCTGCCCAACGTGGTGGTGGCCGCCGGCCCGCCCGGCGGCGCGGAGCCGGCGCTGCTGCGTGACCGCCCGGTGCCGCTCAGCGCGGAGGTCGCGGCCTACGTCTGCAGCGGCTTCGTGTGCCGGGCACCGGTGACCGATGCCGAGGCGCTGGTGGGGCAGCTGGAGGCGATGCCGGCGGAGGGCGGCTGGCGGGCGCTCTAGGCACCGGCGGGTGCGCCGGCCGGCCCCGGGTGCGCTCAGCCCCGATCGGGCTCGCCCAGCATCGCCTCGGCCCGCTTCAGCAGGGCCAGGGCCAGGGGGGTGGGGTCGGCCATCCCGTCGTGGTGGACCGCGGCGAAATCCACGATCGCCCGCTGCAGCGCCGCCTCGGCGGCCAGCAGGCGGTCGCCGGCGGCCACGTCGGCCATGCCGCCGGTGAAGTCGGCCTCGGCGCGCAGCCAGGCATGCAGCTCGTCCGCTCGCTCGGCTCGGAAGCGCGTCCACACGCCGTTGAGCCCGTCCGCCGCCCCGCTGCCCGAATCCATTTTCCCGGCCTGACAGTACAACGAGAAGGGGTCCGGGACAACGATTTTGGCCACATCGCGACAATCCAGGGTGACGTGCCGGCGGTCGGGCTCTCGCGACCGGCCCCGGCCGCAGCGCTACGTGATACCTCCGCTATAAACTGAGGCCATGGCCGCCCGACGCTACCCCCATCCGGTGCCCCGCGAAGGGCTGAGCGAGAGCATCTCGGGCCTGGCCGAGGACACCGCCCGGCTGGTCAGGCTGGAGATCGAGCTGCTCAAGCAGGAGCTGTTCGACCTGGTCAAGCGCAACGCCATCGCCGCCGCCATGCTGGTGGTGGCCGGGGTCTGCGCCTTCCTGTGCCTGATCCTGCTCCAGGTGTTCCTGGTCGTGCTCCTGCCGGGGCACGCCTGGTGGGCCCTGGGCTTCACGCTGTTCTGGCTCTTGGCGACCGTCATACTTGCCTTCCTCGGCCGGAGCCGGCTCAAGTTCGCCGCCCCCGAGGCGACGATCCAATCCATCAAGGAAGACCTGGAATGGGTGAAACAGCAGATCAAACCCGCGCCGAGATAGTCCAGCTCCGCGCCGACATGACGCGGCGGGTGTCCGACCTGCGCCAGGCGGCCCAGCGGCCGGCGCGGATCGCCCGCGCCGTGGCGATCGGGACGGTGGCCACCATCGCCGTCGGCACCGTGGCCCTGGTGGCCTGGCGGATCCGGCGGGCGCGCCGCCAGGTGACCCTGGAGGAACGGGTGCTGAAGGCCGCCAAGGAGGTCGCCGCCCAGCCCGGCAAGCTCGCCGACCGGGCCAAGACCAGGCTCCGCGCGGACCTCCGCGAGGAGATCAGGCGAGAGACCGGCAGGGCGGTGCCGGTGCACGAGCGGATCTTGGAGTCGGCCGCCCGGACCGCCGCCTCGGTGGCCATCGGCGCGGTCCTCAAGGGCCTCCAGGAGCAGAAGGAGCCCGCGGCCGCCGCCGGGGCCCGTCGCTGAAGCCGGACATGGCGCCCGACGGCGACGAGCAGCTGACCGCGCTGCGCGAGGCGTTCGCCCAGACCCGTAAGCTCAACGCCACCGAGAGCGCGCTCGAGCTGCTCGACGTCAGTGACTTCCAGACCCGCCTGGCCCGGCTCCGCGAGCAGAACCAGCGGGCCATCGACGACGCGCCGGCCCACTGGTCGCGCAAGGTCAGCGAGATCCAGGAGGCCGTCAGCAAGCAGCGGGTGCAGATGGAGGACGCGCTCCTGGAGGGGATGCTCTCCGAGGAGGAGGCGATGCTGGTCCGTCTCGAGGAGATGGAGCGCAACATCCGCAACATGATCCGGCTCTACCGGCAGCTGGTCGACGAGCGCAACTCGATGGTCAGCGGGATCGAGCGTCTCCACTCCTGGATCCGCCAGCTCGAGACCAAGCAGAAGAAGAAGCCGCACAGGGACCACGGCCGCGAGGTGCTGAGCCAGCGTTTCTTCATCGAGCACCTCTCCAAGCAGGCCTGGGTCTTCGACAACGCGGCCGGCTGGGACCTGGAGGAGCCTCCGGGCAAGCGCCGGGCCTGACGCCCGCCGATGTGACGGGCGTGTAACAAACGTCCGCCGCCATCCCCCGCCCACCCACTCTCCGGCGTGTGCCTGGCAGCGACATCGGACACATGGGAGTGGAACGCGGATGGCGGAGGCGGCGGCCAGGATGGCGGCGGTGACGAGGGTCGACGACGCGGCCTTCTCGGATTTCTACCTGGGCAGCGCCCAGCGGGTCGCGGGCATCGTGGCCCTGGCCCTGGGCCGCAGCGACCTCGCCGAGGACGCCACCCAGGAGGCCTACCTGCGGGCCCACGCCCGCTGGGAGCGGGTGGCCGGGCTGGAGCGGCCCGACCTCTGGGTCGTCAGGGTGGCCGTCAACCTGGCCCGGGACATGATGCGCGGCCGCCGGCTGGAGGCGGCGCCCCTGGCCGCCGACGCCCCCGGCCAGCCGGTGACCGCCGGCGAACGGGAGATCGAGGCGCTGTGGGTGGAGTGGGGCCTCAGCCAGCTCTCCCCGATGCAGCGGGCGGCCGTCGTGCTGCACCACGTCGAGGGCCGCGAGATCGCCGAGATCGCCACCGCCATGGACCGCTCGCGGGAGACCGTCAAGACCCACCTCAAGCTCGCCCGCGCCCGCCTGCGGCGCCTTCTGGAGGACCCGAGATGAGCAACTTCGCCGAGAGGGTCGACGGCATCGGCCGGACCCTGGTCCCCGACCCCGGCCGGTCGCTGGCCGCGCTCTCCACCAGGTTCGCCACCCGGCGGCCCCGAGGCGCTCGGCCGGTGTGGGCCACCGGCCTGGCGGCCGCCGCCAGCATCCTGCTCCTGGCCCTGCCGGTGGCGGCGATCTTCGCCTCCCACCGGGCACCCGGCAACGGCCGCCCGGCCGGCGTGGCGGCGGCCGGCTCGCCCTCCCCCGACGCCAGCCCGGGCGCCCCCGGCGCCAGCCCCGGCAGCCTGGCCGCCACCGCGGTGCCCGGCGGCGTGCCCACGGCGCTGCCCTCCGGCTTCCAGCTCCAGCCCTCCTTCGGGCCCGGCGGGAACCCCTCGTCCGCGCCGACCGCGCCGCCCACGGCGACGGCCACCCAGACCCCGGCCAACTCGGATTGCGCGGCCGCCGACGTCGCCTCGTCCGCCACCGCGGCCAAGACCAGCTACATGACGGGGGAGCCGGTGCAGATGACGGTATCGGCCCAGAACGTCTCCTCGCGGGCCTGCGTGGTCTACGTCGACCAGTGCTGGGACTGGGGCGCGGTCTACGACACCTCGGGCAACCAGGTCTGGGTCTCGCCCCAGGGCGGCTACGCGGCCTGCACCTACAGCGGCAACAGCCTGATGGGCAAGCCGACCCTGTTGCAGCCGCGGGAGTCCACCAGCCTGAGCTTCACCTGGAACCAGCAGGACTGCACCGGCGACACCCAGACCAATGCCTGCGCCGGCGCCCTGGTCAAGCCGGGCAGGTACGACATCGGCGGGACCTGGCGCGGGCCCAGAGTGCCCACGGCGCGGTACCGGATCACCATCGGCTAGGGATACGGCCACCGCCGCGTCCGATCGGGGGCGGCGGCGGCCTCCTACCTGACCGCGCGCAGCGGCGGACGGCGCTGGAAACCCCGGCGCGGCAGGGGCTGCTCCGCCAGGGCCCGGGTGTAGACCGCCTCGTAGCGCTCGACCATGCTGTCGACGCTGAACTCGGCCTCGAAGCGCTCGCGGCAGGCGCGGCGGGCGATCTCCCCGATCCGGGCCACGGCGTCGGGCATCTCCCCGGGGGTGTCGCAGACGAAGCCGGTCAGGCCGTCGCTGACGATCTCGGGGATCGAGCCCCGGCGCAGCGCCACCACCGGGGTGCCGCAGGCCATGGCCTCGATCAGCGCCAGCCCGAAGGGCTCGGGCCAGTCGGCCGGGAAGAGCAGCGCCCGGGCGTCGCCGAGAAGGGCGTCCTTCTCCCGCTCGTTGACCTCGCCGAGGAACTCGATGCCCGGGCTCTTGAGCAGGGGCCGGATCACGTTGTCGAAGTAGTCGCGGTTGACGTCGGGCACCTTGGCCGCGATCAGCAGCGGCAGGCCGGCCTGGATCGCCACCTTGATCGCGATGTCGGGCCCCTTCTCGGGGGAGATCCGGCCCAAGAAGACCAGGTGCCGGCGGGGCTCGGGCTGGAAGGTGAAGCGCCGCGGCGAGAGCCCGTGGTGGACCGTCGCCACCCAGTTCAGGTCGAGCGCCTCGGTGCCGCGCCGCTGGGCGTCAGATATGGAGATCAGCGGCGCCGGCCGGAACTGGCCCAGGAGGTCGAGGTAGGCCGGCTGGTCGAGGCGGCCGTGGAGGGTGGTCAGGGCCAGGACGTCGAGGCCCAGCAGGAGGGGGAAGAAGACGGCGTCGGCGTGGTTGTGGATGACGTCGAAGTCGCGCTGCCGCGCCGCCACCCGGCCCATCTCGGCGACCAGCGGCCAGTTGGGGTCGCCGTCGAAGTCCAGGTTGTGCCACACCGCCTGGTCGACCGAGGCCACCAGCTCGGCCCGGGTCTGGGCGTCGCCGGCGGCGAAGAGGGTGACCTGGTGCCCGTGGTCGATCAGCCCCTCGGCCAGGTTGTGGACCACGCGCTCGGTGCCCCCGTAGCGGACCGGGGGCACCCGCTCCACCACCGGCGCCACCAGCGCGATTCTCATCAGTACGTTCGCTCCCCGGGCTCGATCTCGTAGGCGAGGCTGGAGAGGATCTCGTCGCCCAGCGTGAGCGTGACCTCCACGACCAGCGTACCCTCCCGTACCGGCGCCGGCACCTCGACCTCGTAGACCGCCGGCGGCTGCTCGGGGGCCGGCAGCAGGACCTGGAGGTCGCCGCGGCGCTCCCGGCGGCGCCAGCCGCCGCCCGCCTGGGGGCGGATCGACCAGCGGACCGTGGCCCGGCCCCGGGTCGCGGCGTCGTCGTTGACCACGCTGAAGCGGAGCAGCAGGCCGTCGCGGTCGGGCAGCGGGCTCCAGTCCAGCAGCGCGGTGGTGGCGGCCAGCGCGCCGCCGGCCTCGTCGAGGTCGGGCAGGCGCTCCAGGACCAGGGCCGTGGCCGGCGCGAACTTGCTCCGGCGGACCGCCTCGACCTCCTCGCGGGCCGCGGCGGTGACCGTGTAGGGCTCCTCGGCGGCGGTCGTCGCGGGCATGTCGAAGCCCTCGCCGACGCCGCGCTGGAGCAGCACCGCGGCGCTGGCGTGGGAGGCCACCAGGGCGATCGCCTCGCGGACGTGGTCCTGCTCGTCGACGCCGTCGTCCCGCTGCGGCGAGGGCGGCGGGTCGACCACCAACATCACGCCGCTGCGGTCGGCCAGGGCGGCGGTGCGCTCGCCCGGCACCTGGCCCCGGGCCAGGGCCAGGTCGAGGCCGGCCAGGCGCCAGGCCCCGATGGGGTCGCCGTCCTCGCCGGGCGGCAGCGGCGGCAGCACCGCGCCGCGGGGGAAGTGGCGCTGGCCGTTGACCATCCAGGCCAGCCCGCCGCCGAACGGCTCCAGGTGGATCTCGCGGACGCCGACCTCGCGCTGCGCCGCGGTGCTCCGCCGGTCGCCG
The DNA here is from genome assembly GCA_035938695.1 of Candidatus Dormiibacterota bacterium. Taxonomy (GTDB): domain Bacteria; phylum Chloroflexota; class Dormibacteria; order DASZGP01; family DASZGP01; genus DASZGP01. The sequence continues at coordinate 8,610 of DASZGP010000032.1, forward strand.
CAGTCGACGCTGGCGCTGAGGCCGTAGAGCGCCTGGCCGCCCAGCGTCCAGGGCCACCAGAGCTGGGGACGATCGACCGAGACCCGGGTCTCCAGCACCCGGCTGCCGCGCCCCGAGAGGGTCGCGGTGCGGCGCCAGCGGGCCACGCCGCGGGCCGGCTGGCCGTCCTCCTCCTCCGGCGGGGAGAGCTGCCAGCCGACGGTGACCTCCATCTCCCGGGCGTCGAGGTTGCGGACCACGGTGCGCAGCCGGGCCTCGGCCTGCCCCGGGGTGATCCGCCAGGTGGCCTCGAGCGCCTCGATGGCCACGCTGCCGACCCGCTCCAGCCAGACCCGGTCGACCAGGCCCAGCGGCCACCAGCGGCGGTCCTCCTCCCGGAGGTCGGCCAGCGCGGGCGGCAGGAAGCCGCCGTCGGGGGTGGCCTGGACGCAGACCGAGATCGAGTTCTCGACCTGCAGGAAGGAGGAGATGTCGAACCCGAATGGCCCCGGCGAGCCGTAGTGGCTGCCCAGGAGGCGGCCGTTGAGCCAGACGTTGGCCGCCATGAAGGCGCCGTCGAACCGCAGCAGGGTGCGCTCGGCCCAGCCCGGGTGGGTGAACTGCGAGCGGTACCAGACCGAAGTCCGCTCCGGCCCCCCCCGCAGGGTCATGGTGGCGGGCGGCGGAGCCCAGACCCCGGGCGCCTGGTGAGGCCGATGGTACCCCTGCTCCTCCCCCTCGCCGAGATCGAAGAACTGTTGGGTCCAGCCCTCAACGCGGGTTCGCTCCAGCCCCTGGGGCAGGCTGAGCAGAATACAGTCCGAGGTCACCGCCAGAGTGTAATCAGGCGCGCTTCGGGCCGGCGCCGTCCCGGAGATCGAGGACCCGGGCGCCGCCGGCGGCCTGGAGCAGCCAGGCGCGGCCGCCGGGGTGGCCGGCCCGGATGCGGACCAGGGCGGCCTCGGCCCGCTCGGCCTCGGCGACGGCCAGCACCGACCCGCCGAAGCCGGCGCCCATCAGCCGGGCGCCGAGGCAGCCGGAGGCCACCGCCAGGTCGACCAGGGCGTCGAGCTCGGGGAGGCTGACCTGGTGGTCGTCGCGCAGCGACGCGTGGGAGTCGAGCAGCAGGCGGCCCAGGCGGGGCAGGTCGCCCGCCACCAGCGCTTCAACGGCGGCTCCGACCCTGGCGACCTCGGTGGCGATGTGGCGAAGCCGGCGGTCCAGCGGTGGTGGGAGGGCCAGCTTCTCCAGGTCGGCCGCCGACAGCCCCGCCAGGATCGCGGCCAGCGATGCGTGGTGGCTCGATGCCCGCTCCGAAGCCGCCGGCTCCCGCCGCGGCAGCCGCGCCCCCGCCAGGCGCAGGGCCTCCGCCGCCTCGGTGGCCCGGACGCCGTACTCGCTGGCCGCCAGCCGCCGCGGCACGCCGGACTCCAGGACCAGCAGAGCCAGCGCGCGCGGCAGCCGGACGGCCTCGACCGTCTCGGCGGCGGCGTCGAAGAGCAGAGCATGGCCGGCCTGGCCGCAGAGGCAGGCGACCTGGTCCATCAGGCCGCTGGGAA
>DASZGP010000033.1:0-1797 GCA_035938695.1 Candidatus Dormiibacterota bacterium
CCCCGCAGTCTCGGCCCCTCGCCCAAAGGGACTCCGAGGGAGACTGACCCACTACCCGGACCTCCCGGACCTCGGTGTCCTTGTCCGGCGGCCGGCCGGTGCATACACTTCGTCGCCTATGACCACGCCCAGCGACCGGGAGCGCCTGCTGCGCTATGCGTTCATGAAGCTGACGCGGGACTTCGACGCTCGCTTCGAGGCCCTGCTGCTGACCGGCCGGGTCTCCAAGTGGTACAGCGAGGTGGGCAACGAGGCCACAACCATTCCGGCCGGGCTCGCGCTCGGCGCTGGCGACGCGCTGTGCTCCCTGCACCGCGACCTCGGCGCCATCCTGGCCGTCTACCTCGATCCGGCGCGGACCTTCCCGGGCCTGGGCTTCGGCGAGCCCGACGGCCGGCGGCCCGATCCGGAGGCCCTGCTGCTCCGCCTCGCCTGCCAGCTGCTCGGCAAAGGCGCCGGCTTCTCGCAGGGCGTCGAGCGCTCCTTCCATTACGGCTACCTGGCGCCCGAGCACGGCATCCTGCACCTCGGCATGATCAGCCATCTCGGCACGATGATCCCGGTGGCGGCCGGCTGCGCCTTCGCCTTCCGGCAGCGTCGGAGCGACCGCGTGGCGATCAACTTCATCGGCGAAGGCGGAACCTCGACCGGCGACTTCCATGAGGGGCTCAACATGGCGGCCGTCTGGAAACTGCCGCTGATCCTGGTGATCGAGAACAACGGCTATGCCTTCTCGACCCCGGCGGGGCAGCAGTACGCCGCCCGGCGGCTGTCCGACCGCGGCATCGGCTACGGCATCGCCGCCGAGACCGTCGACGGCAACGATCCGGACGCCATGGCCGCCGCGCTGCACCGGGCCGTGGAGCGGGCCCGCGCCGGCGAGGGCCCCACGCTCCTCGAAGCGATGCTCGGCAGGATGCGCGGCCACGCCGAGGGCGACGACTCCCTCAAGGTGGTCCCCGCCGTGGAGCTGGCCGCCTACCGGGCCGCGGACCCGGTCCCCGCCTATGCCCGCCGCCTCGAAGCGGCGGGAGTCCTGGACGGCGCCACCGCCCAGCGCCTCGAGGCCCGCATCGCCGAGCTGGTCGAGCGGGCGATCGGGCAGGCCATCGACGCCCCGCCGCCTGCGGCGGAAGTCGCCATGAGGCCGGTCTTCGCGCCGGAGACGGTCGCGCCGGCGCTGGCGGCGGGGAGCGCGGCGGCCACCGCACCCGTGGGTCTCGGCAACGGCCCGGTCACCGTGGGCGCCGAAGCCGCCGTGGTCGCGGAGCTGGCCGCGGGCGGCGGCCCGGAGGATCCGGTGGCCGGGGAGACAGCTCCAGCCGCACGGTCCGCAGGGCCTCGGGCGAGCGCCGGCCAGGCCAGGGAGACGACCTACGTCGACGCGATCAACCTCGCCCTGCGCGAGGAGATGGAGAGAGACGAGTCGGTGCTGGTCCTGGGCCAGGACATCGGCGCCTTCGAGGGCGCCTTCCGCACCACCCGCGGCCTCCACGCCCGCTGGCCGCGGCGGGTGCTCGACACCCCCATCGCCGAGAGCGGCACCATCGGCATCGCCATCGGTGCCGCCGTGCTCGGCTATCGCCCGGTGGTCGAGATGCAGTTCGCCGACTTCATCTCCTGCGGCTTCAACCAGCTGGTCAACGTCGCCGCCAAGCTCTACTACCGCTGGCAGGTCCCCTGTCCCATCGTCGTCCGCCTCCCCTCGGGAGGAGGAGTCGGGGCCGGCCCCTTCCACTCCCAGAACGACGAGTCCTGGTTCGCCCAGACCGCCGGCATCAAGGTCCTCTGCCCGGC
>DASZGP010000034.1:0-5760 GCA_035938695.1 Candidatus Dormiibacterota bacterium
CCAGCTTGTGCTTGATCACCTGGAAGCGGACGATGGGGCGCTGGAAGGCCTTGCGCTCGGCGGCGTAGGCCTCGGCCAGCCGCAGCGTCTCCTCGGCCCCGATCACCGCCCCCAGGGCCATCGCGAGCCGCTCCCACTGGAAGTTGGCCATGATCATGGGAAAGGCCGCCCCCTCCTCGCCGAGGCGGTTGGCGACCGGGACGCGGCAGTCCTCGAAGAAGATCTGCCCGGTGTCGCTGGCCCGCCAGCCGAGCTTCTCCAGCCTGGTCGACTGGTCCAGCCCGGGGGTGCCGCGCTCGATGACCAGGAATGACACTCCCTCGTGGGGATCGGCACCCCGTGAATCAGGCTCCGCGGAAGCCCCGCCGGCGCCGGTGCGGACGGCGGTGACCAGGAGGTCGGCCCGGCAGCCGTTGGTGATGAAGACCTTGCCGCCGTTGACCACGTAGTCGTCGCCGTCGCGGACCGCCCGGGTGGTGATCCCGGCGACGTCGGAGCCGGCCCCGGGCTCGGTGATCGCCAGGGCGGCGATCTTCTCGCCCCTGATCCCCGGCGCCAGCCAGCGAGCCTTCTGCTCCTCGGTGCCGAAGCTGGCGATCGGCGGCAACGCGATCTGGGCATGGGCGCCGAGGCCGGCGGCGACGCCGCCGGAGCCGCAGCGGGCGACCTCCTCGATCAGCACCGCCTCGAAGACCGGCCCGGCGCCGGTGCCGCCGTGGGCCTCGTCGAACTTGTTGCCGAAGAGTCCGAGGGCGCCCATCCGGCGGAAGGTCTGGTCGGGGAAGTTCTCGGCCCGCTCCCACTCGTCGGCGTGGGGCCGCAGCTCCTTCTGGACGAAGGCGCGGACGCTCTCGCGGTAGGCCTCGTGCTCCCCGTCGAAGACGTGGTAGCGCTGGCTCACGCCGTGTCCGCGTGGGGGATGGCGGCGGCGAAGTAGGGCGCGAACTCCGGGTGGGCCTCCTCGGCCTGCTTCCTGACGGCCTCCGGCACACGCAGGAAGAGCCCCCGGCCCTCCGCCACCAGATCCTGGCCCTCGACCCGCACCTCGCCCCGGCTCTCGAAGGCGTGGCGGCGATCGCGGGTCAGCCAGGCGCTGACCACCAGGCGCTGCCCGATCGGCGCCGGGGCGCGGTAGCGGACCTCGAGGCGGCCGGTCATGGTCCAGGCGCCGAGGAGCAGGGCGGTGCGGCCCATGGTCTCGTCCAGCAGCGAGGCGACGATGCCGCCGTGGACCACGCCCGGGAAGCCCTGGTGCGCCTCGTCGCCGGTGAACTCGGTGACGATGCGCTCGCCCTCCTGCCGGTAGACCGCGCGCAGGCCGCCATGGTTCCGCTGGCCGCAGACGAAGCACCGCTGGTAGGTGCTGTGGTCGTTGAGCCAGTCCTCCCGGATCGTGGGCAGCGGCGCCCTCTCAGCCATCGCGAGGATGCTATCGGAGTCGACGGGCGGCCGCATCGCGCCTCCGCCGGACGGCCGAGGTTCCGGATGCGGCCGGTCGGTTACGCTCTCCGCCGAGGCCTCATGTGATCCACGCCGTCGTCCCGATCAAGTCGTTCCGCAGCGCCAAGACCCGCCTTTCGCCGCGGCTGAACGAGGAGCAGCGCGCCTGCCTGGCCCGCGCCTGCGCCCGGCGGGTCCTGGCGGCGGTGGCCGCCACCGACGGCATCGGCCATCGCATCGCCGTGGTCGAGGACGCCGAGACCGCCGACCTCGCCGCGCGGGCCCACTTCGAGGTGCTGGTGCGGCCCGACCTCTGGGGCCAGAGCGCCACGGTCGATGCCGGCTTCGACCTGGCCCGCGAGCGCGGGGCCACCGGGCTTCTGACGGTTTCGGCCGACGTGCCCCTGACGCAGCCGCGCGACCTCGCCGAGCTGGTCCGTGAGACGGGGCTGACGATGGTCAGCGACCGTGAAGGCCGGGGCACCAACGCCCTCTACCTGGCCCCGGCGCGAGAGTTCCGGCTCCACTTCGGCCCCGACAGCCTTTCCAAGCACCGGCGCGAGGCGGACCTCGCCGGGCTGCGGGTGCGGGTGGTGGACAACGAGCGGTTGCGCCTGGACGTCGACACACCGGACGACCTCGACGCCCTGGAGATCGGCGGGCCGGAGGGCCGCGAGGTGCTGATCGAAGCCGGCGCGGCCTACCGCGACCTGCTCCGCGAGGAGGCATGACGCCGGACGCGCCCGATCAGGTGCCGGTGCCGGCGAATGGAGCGGGCCCGGCGACCCCGGTCGCGGTTCCAGCCACGCGCGACGCCGCCGGCCGGGCGGCGCGCGCGGTCGACGCGGTGACCATCGTCCCCGTGCGCGGGCTGCCGGAGGTCGCCGCCGGCGCCGACGTGCCGGGGCTGATCCTCGCCGCGCTGGCCGCCCAGAGCCTTGCGCTCCAGGATGGCGACGTGCTGGTCGTCGCCAGCAAGATCCTCTCCAAGGCCGAGGGCGCGGTGGTCACCACCCCGCCCAAGCCTGGTCCGGAAGCCCTGCGCCAGGCCGTGATCACCGGCTTTCCCGCCGCCGAGGTCCAGGTCATCCTCGACCAGAGCACCCGCGTCGTCCGCAGCGCCCCCGGCGTGCTGGTCGCCGAGACGCGCCACGGCTTCGTCTGCGCCAACGCCGGCGTCGACCGCAGCAACACCGCCGTGGCCGGCACCGCCCTGACCCTGCCCGGCGACTCCGACGCGTGGGCCGCGCGCCTCCGCGCCGCCCTGGAGGCGGCCTTCGAGCCGGGCCTCGCGGTGCTGGTCAGCGACACCTTCGGGCGGCCCTTCCGCAACGGGCAGGTCAACGTCGCCGTGGGGGTCAGCGGGATGCGCGCGGTCCGCGACTATCGCGGCCGGACCGACCCCGCCGGCTACCGCCTCAAGGGCACCGAGCTGGCGGTTGCCGACGAGCTGTGCTCCGCCGCCGAGCTGGTCATGAACAAGCTCGACCGGGTGCCCGTCGCCGTGATCCGCGGCTATGCCTTCGACCCCGGCGCCGGCACGGTCGCGCCGCTGCTCCGCGATCCCGCCCTGGACATCTTCCGGTGAGGCCGCCAGCGCAGCGCGCCACCGTCCTCTCGGGGGGCGTCGGTGGGGTCAAGCTGGTCGAGGGGCTGTGCGAGATCCTCGATCCGGCCGACGTCGCGGTGATCTGCAACACCGGCGACGACCTGGAGATGTGGGGCCTGCACGTCAGCCCCGATGTCGACACCGTGCTCTACACGTTGTCAGGATTGGTCAATCGCGACCACGGCTGGGGCGTTGACTCCGAGAGCTTCCAGGCCCTGGAGATGATGGAGCGGCTGGGCGAGCCGACCTGGTTCCTGCTCGGCGACCGCGACCTCGGCACCCACCTCTTCCGCACCCGGCGGCTGCGCGAGGGCGCCCGGCTCACGGAGGTGGTGGCCGACCTGGCGGCCGGGCTGGGGCTGCGCTGCCGCGTCCTGCCGGTGACCGACGACCGCCTCCGGACCATCGTCACCACGCCCGACGGTGACCTCGACTTCCAGACCTACTTCGTCCGCCGCCGTTTCGAGCCGCCGGTCACCGCGGTGCGCTTCGACGGCGCCGAGGCCGCCCTCCCCACCCCCGAGGCGCTGGCCGCGGTGCTGGGCGCCGAGACGGTGGTGATAGCGCCCTCCAACCCGGTCGCCAGCGTCGGCCCGATGCTGGCGGTGCGCGGCTTCCGGACGGCGCTGGCCCAGACCCCGGCGGTGCGGATCGCGGTCTGCCCGCTGATCGGCGGCGAGGCCGTCAAGGGCCCGACGGTGCCGATGATGGAGAGCGCCGGCCTGCCGGTCAGCCCCGCCGGCGTCGCCCAGGCCTACGACGGCCTGATCGACGCGATGGTCATCGACCGCCAGGACGTCAGCTTCCGCGCCGAGCTGGAGCTGGCCTTCGGGCTCCGGGTGCTGGTCACCGACACCCTCATGGAGGGCTTCGAGGGCCGCCTCCGGCTGGCCGCCGAGGTGCTCGACTTCCGGGCCTCCCTGGCCCCGGCGCGCTTCGAGCGATGAGCCTCGACCCGGCGGCCTTCCGGGTCGCCTGCGGCAACTTCGCCACCGGCGTGGCCATCGTCACCATGCGCACCGCCGACGGCGCGCCCCACGGCTTCACCGCCAACTCCTTCACCTCGGTCTCCCTCGACCCTCCCCTGCTGCTGGTCTGCGTCGACCGCGAGATCTCGTCCTACGAGGTGATCGGCGCCGCCGCGGGCTGGCTGGTCAACATCCTCTCCGACGGCCAGGAGGAGCTCTCCCGGCGCTTCGCCACCCCCGACATCGACAAGTTCGTGGGGGTCGAGTTCTCGGAGGGGCCGTTCGGCGCCCCCAAGCTGCCCGGCTGCATCGCCTACCTCGCCGCCCGGGGCCACGCGGCCCACGATGGCGGCGACCACGGGATCTTCGTGGGGGAGGCGGTCGAGGCCGAGGTCGCCGGCGGCCGCCCCCTGATCTTCTTCCGGGGGCAGTACGGGCTGTAGGGTCAGCCGCCGAACGAGGCGGTGACGTTCCTGGGCCCGTTCATGGTCAGCGTGCAGGTGGAGTTGGTGCCGCAGGAGGCGGCGTCGCCGCCCCAGGAGTTGAAGGGCAGCTCCCCGGAGTTGGCGGTCAGGGTCACGGTGCTGGCGCCGGCGTAGATCACGCTGCAGGTACCGGGGCAGGCTACCCGGCCGTCCCCGCTGCTCACGTTGCCGTCGAAGGTCGTCTGGATCGTCACCGCGAGGACGTAGCCACAGCTCAGCTCGACCTCACCGGTGCCACTGGTGTAGCCGACGATCAGCCTGGCGGCCTGGGGGGTGCCGATGTCGCAGGGGGTGCCGCTGAGGGCGTCGATGCCGCTGATCGTCCCGGGCGGGCCGGGGGGGCCGGGCGGCCCGGACGGCCCCCGCGGGCCCTGCGGACCCTGCGGTCCCGACGCGCCGCTGCCGCCGCTCGGGCCCTGCGGCCCGGATGCGCCCGACGCGCCGATCGGACCCTGCGGTCCGGGGTCACCGGGAACCCCGGCCGGGCCGGCGAAGCCACGCAGCCCCGGCGATCCGGGCGGGCCGATCTGGCCAGACGGCCCGGGCGGTCCAGCCACCCCGGTCGCCCCTGTGGCACCTGTCGGTCCGGCTGCCCCGGCCGTTCCGGCGGCGCCCGCCGGTCCGGTCGCCCCGGCCGCCCCGGTGGCACCGGTGGCGCCGGCCGGTCCGGCCACACCGCCGGCTCCGGTCGCCCCCGGGACCCCCTGGGGACCGGCGAACCCGCGCAGCCCGGGCGAGCCGGGGGGACCGGGCACCCCGGCCTTGCCGGTCGCGCCGGTCGGCCCGGGAGGACCGCTGGGCCCGGGCACCCCGCCGGTGGGCCCCGTGGCGGCCGCCAGGACGTTGCCGCCCTGCACCGCGGCCAGCTCGTCCAGGCGGCAGGTGCTGACGTCGGGGATGAGGCGCAGCGCGCTGGCGCTGACGTCGCGGCAGGACGGGCTGGTCTGCGTCAGCCCCAGCACGGCCACCACCCCCAGCCCGCCGGCCAGGCCCGTGGCGCCGCCCACGAAGCCCACCGCCAGGGCGGCCTTGCCCAGTCGCTGCAGCCACCCCAGGCCACTGCCGGCCAGCGCTCCCGCCTTGGCGATCGGCGCCAGCACCTTGTACCAGAAGAGGATCCAGAGCGGGGCGATGACCCCCGCGGCGATCCCCACCAGGGCCTCGTAGACGCTGGCCAGGCCCAGCAGCTTGAAGAGGACCGAGGACACCAGCACCAGCGCCGCCACCCGGCCGATCAGGGCCTTGCGCTGGCTCAGCT
>DASZGP010000035.1:0-3208 GCA_035938695.1 Candidatus Dormiibacterota bacterium
CGCCGTCAACATGGACGGCGAGCTGACGGTGGTGGTCAACCAGTGGGAGGGGGTCAGCGCCGCCTTCCAGCGCGGCTCCCGCTTCGGCCAGGGCTTCGGCCCGCCGGTCGACCTGGCGGCGGGGCCGCTGGACGGCGTCAGCCTGGTCAGCCGGGGCCTGCCCGGGGCGATCGCGGTGATCGCCGCGGCCGAGCGCGGCTCGCTCCACCTGCCGGCCAGCCTCTACATGCGCAAGATCATGGTCGGAGCCCGGGCTCGGGGCGCTATCGACATCGACGACAGCGTCGAGAACAACCTCCGCCGGGTGGCCTTCGCCAGCGACATGCGGATCTCCGACCTCACGGTCGTGCTGCTCGACCGCCCCCGCCACCAGTCCCTGGTCGAGGAGACCCGCGCCGCCGGCGCCCGGGTCAGCCTGGTCAGCGACGGCGAGGTGGCCGCCGCGGTGATGGCCGCGCTCGACGACTCCGGTGTCGACGTGGTCCTGGGCATCGGCAGCGCCGAGGACGCGACCCTGGCGGCCTGCGCCCTCAAGTGCCTGGGCGGGGAGCTGCAGGCGATCCCCTGGGCCCGCTCCGAAGAGCAGGCCGCCGAGCTAACCGCCATGGGCGTCGACCTCGAACGGCGCTACTCGATCGACGACCTGGCCGGCGGCGACGAGGTGGTCTTCGCCGCCACCGGGGTGACCGACGGCCTGCTCCTCCAGGGCGTCCGCTACCACGACCGCTGGGCCGAGAGCCAGTCACTGGTGATGCGCTCCCAGTCCGGCTCCCTGCGCCGGATCAGCACCCGGCACCACTACGCGCTGTCGCAGAAGACCCGGCCGGTCCACTGACCGGGGTCTGCGGGAAGAGAGCCGGGGTAGGCTCTCCGGGTGCTGAACCTGGCCTACGCCGACCCCGAGGGGCGGCTGATCGAAGCCGAGGACCTCCGCCCGCTGGTCCGCAGCGGCTGGGAGGTGCTCGACGCCGAGCAGCCCGGCACGACCTGGATGCCGCTGCCCGACGGCGCCACGATCACCATGCTGCCCGACCGCCTGGCGCTCTTCCGGGACGCCGACGGGGAGGTCGTCAGGCTCAGCCCCGACGCCGGCTGGGCGGTCGGCGCGGTGCTGCCGCCGGGATACACCAGGACCCTGATGCCGGCCTACGAGCAGGAGGAGGGGGCCCGGGTGCTGCCGATCTTCGGCTACACGGCGGTGGCCTTCCGGGGTGGCCGGCCGGTGGTGGCGGCGATCCGCACGGACCCCCTGGACTGGTGGCAGCCGCGCCATTTCCGCGGCCGCGACGTCGGCGCCGCGATCGCGCGGGCCCGGCAGGACCTGCCCGGCAACCGGCTGGTCGAGCACCTCTCCAGGTGCGCCACCGAGTACGACTGCTACACCGCCCAGAACACCTTCTACCGGCGCTGGGAGGGGTCCCTGCCCGCGTCGGGGCCGTGCAACGCGATGTGCATCGGCTGCATCTCGGAGCAGTGGGGGGAGGTCGAGTCGCCCCAGGACCGGATCGGCTTCCGGCCCACCCTGGAGGAGGTCGCCGGGCTGGCGGCCTGGCACCAGGGCGGCGCCGAGGCCCGCATCGTCAGCTTCGGCCAGGGCTGCGAGGGCGAGCCGCTGATGCGCGCCGACCTGCCCGAGATGGTGGCCGAGATCCGCCGCCGGGCGCCCGGGGCCTTCGTCAACATCAACACCAACGGCAGCCGGCCGGCGGTGGTCAAGCGGATGGTCGAGGCCGGCCTGGACGGCGCACGGGTCAGCGTCTTCAGCTTCAACCAGGACATGTTCGCGGCCTACTACCGGCCCAAGGACTACGCCATCAAGCAGGTCCACGAGACACTCCAGGTCCTCCGCGACGGCGGCTGCCAGGTGGCCCTCAACCTGCTCACCTTCCCCGGCGTCAGCGACGATGCGGGCGAGATCGCCGCCCTGGAGGCGGCCATCGAGCGGCACGGCATCGACCAGATCCAGACCCGCAGCCTCAACCTCGACCCGCTGTGGCTGCTCGACCAGCTGCCCCACCGCACCCGGGGCATCGGCATGGAGGCCATGCTCGACGGCCTCAGGACGCGCTTCGCCGGCCTCCGGGTGGGCAACTTCACGCTGCCGCTGCGGCCCCAGCCGGCCTGACCGCGCCGCCGCCGGGGCGGGTCGCCGGGGCCGTTTCTAACAGTTCGCCAATACGGCCGAACCTATACTCGAAGCCTGATGACCACGCCGGGCGAGGGAGGGTACCAGCCGCCGGCCGGCGGCCCCGACTACCTCCACCTGCCGCCGCAACCTGACTACGGCAAGCTCGCCGGCGGGCAGCCGGACCACGGTCCCGACATCCCGGCCGGGGTGGGGGACCCGGGCTACAGCCCCTGGGCCGCGCCGGCCTCGCAGCACCACGAGGCCGGGCGGGTCGACGTCCCGCTCGAGCACATGGGCCGCAACCGTGGCTTCTCCGGCGGGATCCTGGCCATCGGCCTGGCCCTGCTCAAGGGCGGCGCGCTGGTCGCCAAGGCGCCCTTCCTGCTCGGGATCTTCGTCAACATCGCGCTCTACGCGGTCCTTTTCGGGAGCCGCTTCGGGCTGGTCTACGGGATCGCCTTCGCCTTCGGCTTCGTGGCCCTGATCTTCGTCCACGAGATGGGTCACGTCTTCGCCGCCCAGCTCGAGGGGGTGCCGGTCACGGCGCCGCTCTTCATCCCCTTCATGGGCGCCGCCATCTTCCTCAAGCAGAACCCGCGCGACGCCCGCAGCGAGGCGATCATCGCCATCGGCGGCCCGATCGCCGGCACCCTGGCCTCCTTCGCGGTCTACGGCGTCGGCAACAGCTTCGGGCCCGACACCCCGACCGGCACCTTCTTCATCGTGCTGGCCGGCTACGGCTTCTTCATCAACCTGTTCAACATGATCCCCGCCCGCCCCCTGGACGGCGGCCGGATCATCGGCGCGGTCTCCAAGTGGTTCAACCTGGCCGGGCTGCTGGTGCTGCTGGCGGTCAACGTGGCGACCCTGCCCGACTTCAGCTTCATCCTGGTGATCATCACCGCCTTCGTCGCCTGGTCGACCTACCAGCGCTTCGTCCAGCCGCCGCCACCCGCCTACTTCGCGATCTCGGCGGCCTCCAAGGCCACCATCGGGATCGCCTACCTGGCGCTTCTGGGCACCCTGGTCTTCGCCTACAGCCAGGTCGAGCCCTACCTGACCACGCTCCGTTTCTGATCT
>DASZGP010000036.1:0-4285 GCA_035938695.1 Candidatus Dormiibacterota bacterium
CGGAGATCATGGTCAACGCGCCGGACGAGATCTTCATCGAGCGCGGCGGCCAGATGCTGCGCAGCCAGGCCCGCTTCGAGGACGTCAGCCAGCTCCTCAACGTGATCCGCCGGATGGCCGCCACCGTGGCCCGCCGGGTCGACGAGTCGAGCCCCATGGTCGACGCCCGCCTGCCCGACGGCAGCCGCCTCAACGCGGTCCTGCCGCCGGCGGCGCTGCGCGGGCCGACGCTGACCATCCGCAAGTTCCGCTCCTTCGACCTGGGGCTGGACGAGTTCGTCCGCGAGGGCACCCTGAGCGGGCCGATGGCGCGCTTCCTGCAGGGGGCGGTCACCGGCCGGCTGAGCATCCTGATCTCCGGCGGCACCGGCTCCGGCAAGACCACCACCCTCAACGTGCTGGGCTCGCAGATTCCCAACCGCGAGCGGGTGGTGACCATCGAGGACGCCGCCGAGCTGCAGCTGACCCATTCCCACGTGGTCGGTCTGGAGTACCGCCCGCCCAACATCGAGGGCAAGGGCGAGCTGACCATCCGGGCGCTGCTGCGCAACTCGCTGCGGATGCGGCCCGACCGGGTGATCGTGGGCGAGGTCCGCGACGCCGCGGCGATCGACATGCTGCAGGCCATGAACACCGGCCACGACGGCTCGATGTCCACGATCCACGCCAACTCCGCCCGCGACGCCTTCTCGCGCCTGGAGACGATGGTCCTCTCGGGGTCGGTGGAGCTGCCGCTGAACGCGGTCCGGGCCCAGATCGCCTCGGCCGTCAACCTGGTGGTGCACCAGGCCCGCCTTCCCGACGGCAGCCGGCGGGTCGTGCAGATCTCGGAGCTGACCGGATACCAGAACGACACCCCCGTCCTGCTGGACATCTTCCGCTTCGAGCGGGCCGAGGACGGCACCGGCTGGTGGGTGGCCACCGGCCACCGGCCGGCGGGGCTGAAGAAGATGGGCTTCTACGGCGTCACCGTGCCGGAGGAGATCTTCGAGGCCCGCCGGGAGGCCCTGGTGGTGGCGCCCGGCAAGGTGGAGGCGGCGCCGGCCGCGGCGGCCACGCCTTCGGCCGAAAGCACCGCGAGCGGCTCCGTCCCGGGCGCGGGCGGCCCGGCCGCGGACACCCCCACATCCGATCCGCCAGCCCCGGGCACGGCGATCGGCCCGGTGCCCGTCCCGGCGACCCCGGTGCCCGTCCCGGCAACCCCGGTGCCCATCCCGGCCACCCCGGTGCCCTCGCCGGCGAACCCGGTGCCCCCCCTGGCCGGAGCCGAGCACGCACCGCCCTCCCAGCGCGAGCCGGAGGAGCCGGCCGCGATCGCGCCGCCCGTGGCCCCGATGGCCGCCGGCGGCGCCGCCTCGGCGCTGGTGCCGACGCCGGCCTCTGAGCCACCCACCGGCGCCGTCGCCAGCCCCCAGGTGGCGCCGCCAGGGCCCGACCACCACTCGGCGGCCGAGTCCACCACCCTGCCCCGCCAGCGCAACGTGAGGCCGGCCGATCGCATCCTGGAGCGCTCCAAGCCCGCCCCCGCCGGGAGCGGTCTGCCCCGCGCCCCCCGTCCGGCGACCCCGGGCGGCCTGCACCGCCGCGCCGAGCAGCGCACCAAGCTGCCGGAGGACTTCGAGCCCCCGCCGGAGCCGGCCGTCAAGCCGGCGGCCAAGGCCAAGCCGGACAAGCGCCGGGCGATGCGCTCGCGGATCGCCGAGACCCTGGGCACCCCCCCGGTCAAGCAGGGCGACCCGAGCTAGCCGGGCGTCGCCGCCCGAGCCTAGAAGGGCTCGAACCCCGCCGCGCCGAGGCGGCCGACCGGGGTGATGTGCTCGTGGTACAGGACCACCACGTAGCCCCCCTCCCTGGCCTCGGCCAGGAAGCTCTCCTTGGTCGCCATGTTGACCACCGGCTCGATGTCGGTGGCGGCGACCCAGTTGGTCCTGAGGTGGCTGACGTAGGGCACCAGGTCGCCCATGAAGGCCGCCGTGCCCGCCGAGGACCTGACCAGCACCACCTGGTGCCCCGGCGTATGCCCCGGGGTCAGGCGCAGCTCGAAGCCCGGCACCGGCGTATCGTCGCCGTCGACCAGCTCCAGCAGCCCGGCCTCCCGCACCGCCTCCAGGTTCTCGGGGACGTAGCTGGCCAGGCTGCGGCGGTCGGGGTTGCTCAGCACCTCGTATTCCCGCCGCTGCACGAAGTGGCGGGCCCGGGGGAAGGTGGGACGCAGCCGCTCGCCGTCGAAGGTGGTGATCGCGCCGCAGTGGTCGAAGTGGAGGTGGGTCAGGAAGACGTGGTCCACCTCCTCGGGCGCGATCCCGGCGCCGGCCAGCCCGCGGCGGAGCCGGCCGACGTCCTCGATCCCGAAGTTGTCGCGCTCCTTGGGGCTGAGCTTCTCGCCGATGCCGCCCTCGATCAGGCTGGTCCCCTGGGGACCCTGCACCACCAGGCAGTTGGTGGCGACCGGGACGCGGTTGCGGGCGTCGGGGATCTTGTGCTTGATCCAGAGCATTTTCGGAGTCACCCCGAACATCGCCCCGCCGTCCATGAACACCGGGGCATCGGGGACCAGCCGGAGGGTCAGCTCGCCGAAGCGGTAGGCGTCCTCGGCCAAGACGGTGCGGGGTGGTACGTCGAGCTCCCGCCGGCTGGCGACCGGGAGGCCGGCCTCCCCGGCGTCGACCTCAGGCGCTCGCGACACGCTCGGCGAAGTGAGTGTTCACGAACTCCACGATGGTCTGGAGCGGCGTGCCGGGGGTGAATATCTCGGCCACTCCCATCCTCTTCAGCTCGATGACGTCCTCGCCCGGGATGATCCCCCCGCCGAAGACCACCACGTCCTGGGCCCCCTTCTCCCGGAGGATCTTGAGGATCTTGGGGAACAGCGTCATGTGGGCGCCGGAGTGGAGGCTGATGCCGATCCCGTCGACGTCCTCCTGGAGCGCCGCCTCGACCACCATCTCGGGGGTCTGGTGCAGCCCGGCGTAGATCACCTCGATGCCCGCGTCACGCAGCGCCCGGCTGATGACCTTGACCCCCCGGTCGTGCCCGTCGAGCCCGACCTTGGCGGTGAGGATGCGGATCTTGCGCGCGGCGACCTCGCTCATCTCGCCCCAATCTTAGTCGCGGGACACGAAATCACCGGTCGACCGAGCCGGAGGGCCGGGTCAGGCCCGCCAGCGCTGGTGCTCCGGCGTCCCCACGGGGTGGCCTCAGCCGGCCTGCTTGGGGGCGACCACCACCGCGGTGCCGTAGGCCACCACCTCGGCCATGGTCTGGCCGATCTCCGAGGAGTCGAAGCGCATCATGGTGATGGCGTTGGCGCCCATCGCGGTGGCGTTGGCCACCATCCGCTCGACGGCGTGGCGGCGGGCCTCCTCCAGCATCGCGGTGTACTCGTGGATCTCGCCGCCGCCGATGGAGCGCAGGCTGGCCATGATGTTGCCGCCGATGCCCCGGCTGCGGACGATCAGGCCGAAGACCTGGCCCAGCGTCTGGACCGTGTCGTGGCCGGCGATGTTCTCGGTGGTGGCGACCAGCATGGCTTCCTCCTCGCGGTCAGAAGACCGCCTGCTCGCGGTAGCCGCCGAAGACCTGGCGCAGGGTCTCGACGATCTCGCCCTCGGTGGCGTAGGCCCGCACGGCGCTGAGCATGGGGTCGATCAGGTTGGCGTCGGTCCGCGCCGCGGCCTCGAGGTCCCGCAGGGTGCGGTTGACCTCGGTGTTGTCGCGCTCCCGGCGGAGCGCGGCCAACCGGGTCTTCTGGTCCTCCTCCATCTCCTGGGTGATCTTGAGGACCTCCATCTCGTCGTCGTCGTCGCTGACGAAGGCGTTGACCCCCACGATTTGGCGCCGCCCCTCGTTGAGGGCGCGCTCGAAGCGATAGCTGGCCTCGGCGATCTCGCGCTGGAAGAAGCCCTGCTCGATCGCCGGGATGACCCCGCCGCGCGCCTCGATCTGCTCGAAGTAGGCGTGGGCGCGGCGCTCCATCTCGTCGGTCAGGGACTCCACGAAGTAGCTGCCGCCGAGGGGGTCGACGACCTCCGCCGCGCCGGTCTCGTGGGCGATGATCTGCTGCGTCCGCAGCGCCACCTGGGCGGCCTTCTCGGTGGGCAGCGCGAGCACCTCGTCCATGGCGTTGGTGTGCAGCGACTGGGTCCCGCCGAGCACCGCCGCCAGCGCCTCCAGGGCGGTCCGGGTGATGTTGTTGAGCGGCTGCTGGGCGGTCAGCGACACGCCGGCGGTCTGGGTGTGGAAGCGCATCAGCACCGAGCGGGGGTTGCGGGCGCCGAACTTGTCG
>DASZGP010000037.1:0-13063 GCA_035938695.1 Candidatus Dormiibacterota bacterium
GCGGTCTACGTCACCTTCATCGGCCGTGGTCTGCTCAAGGACTTTCGCGACGTCAAGGGAGACGGCGCCTTCGGCAAGCGCACATTTCTGCTGCGCCACGGCCGGCTGGCGACCTGCGCGCTCAGCGCCGCCGCCTGGATATCGGGGGCCGTCCTGATCGCCTTCGCGGTGCCGCCCGTCTCCGCCCTGGCGGTGGCGTTCGCGGTGTACCTGGCGTGCGCGCTGTTGGGCCTGTACCTCCTGTATCGCAGCGACGGCTACGTGGAGGAGCAGGTCACCATCGGCGCCATCGCGCGCGTCGGGAGCGCCATGGCGATCACCCTGCTGGCCCACCTGGTGATGACCATCAGGGGTTTTCCAGAGGCTGGACAGGCGGCCGTGGTGGCCGCCCTGGCGCTGTTCTTCGTCGCGGTGTTCGCGACCACCCTGGCCGATGCCAGGCGAGTCACCGCGATCCGACCCTACTAGCCGGTGAACGCCGCCCGGATCGCCGCCGTCGGCCTGCTGATGACCGGCATCCTGGTCGTCGTCGAGGTGGTCGCGCGCCGGACGCGGATGGCGCCCGAGGCCTCGCGCAAGCTGGCCCACGCCGGCGGCGGGACGGTGGTGGCGCTGCTGCCGGCGGTCATGCCGCTGCCCGAGATGGCCGTGCTGTCCGCGCTCTTCGTGCCGTTCTTCCTGCTCTCCCGCCGGTTCGACCTGCTGCCCTCGATCCACACCGCCGAGCGCTCGACGCTGGGTGAGGCCTACTTCCCGGTGGGCATCCTGATCGCTACCCTCGTCGGCCGTCGAGCCCTGCTGGTGGGGTGCGGCATCCTGGTCATGGCCCTGAGCGACGCCGCCGCCAGCCTGGTCGGGGGGCGCCTCGGCCGGCATCCCTTCAGGTTGCCAACGGCGCCCAAGACCTACGAGGGCAGCGCGGCGTTCTTCCTGGTGACCGCCACCATCCTGGCGGTCGGGCTGGTGGCCACCGGCTTGCCCGCCGTCACCGCCGTGGCTCTCGCCCTCCCGCTGGCCGGGATCCTGACGGTCGCCGAGGCGATGCTGGGCTGGGGCCTGGACAACGTCGTCCTGCCTGGCCTGGCGGCCGCCCTGATGTGGCTGGTGACGCGCTCAGGCTGAGCCCGGGCTCGGGGCGAACGCCGTGTCCACCGGGTGTTGCAGGTACGCGCCCAGTCGCTGGACCGCCGCCGCGACGGCCGCCGTCTCCGCCGCCGTCAGAGGCGCCAGCAGCCTGATCTCCGCCGTCATGGCGCCCCGGCCGACCCTCCGTCGCCACCCCCCGCGCACCTGGCCTCCGATGGTCAGGACGTTGGAGAGGATGCTGCCGAAAGCGAAAAGGGTCGGGTCGACGGGGACGTCCTGGTGCAGGATCGCTGACCGGTCGCGGTAGGCGACCGTGTACTCGTCGAAGTTCGGCAGCAGGTGGGCCGCCGGCGCCTCGGTCTTCCTGGGCCCCGGCGCCGCGCCGGGGTCGAACCAGTATTCCTTGCCTTCGACCACCTGGCGCTCAAGGGCCGGTCGGACCAGCGCGATCGCGCGCCTGGTATCCGCCACCGTCAGCCCGGACCACCAGACGAAGTCCTGTACCTGGGCCGGCCCGTGGCTCCTGAAGTACCGCAGCGCCAGCTCGGCGATCGCCTCGCCGCGCTCCATCCCGACCGCCGCCGGCGCCCGCTCCGCCATCAGCGCGTAGGTGTGCTCCTTCCCCCGCCGGGGGCCGCTGACGATGATCCCGTCCAGCTCCGCCGTCAGCAGGAAATGGGGCAGCCGCTGGCCCTCGGGCGATATCCCCACCCGGCTCAGGACCTCGCCGAGCTCCCGCCGCGTCCGGTGCCGTCCCCCGCCGAGGGCCGCCACGAACGCCGCGCCGGCGCGGCCGACCGCCTGCTCGTCGATCTCCAGCCGGCGCCAGCGGCCGGCCAGACCGGCCCTCACCCGCGGCCCGGTCAGGCGCAGCAGCCAGCCGATGTCCTCGGGCAGGACGAAGTGCCACGTCGGCCGCAGGACGTGCGTCCGCAGGATGGCGCCATCGTCGAACAGGCGGTCCAGATCGTCCTCGGTTGCGCCGCCGACCCGCATGCCGAGCGCCCACCTGGCGCCGATGTGGTCCTGCGCCTGCACCGCGCCGAGCCAGCGGACGGCGTCGACCGCCGACGTGAACGGCTCACCGGTGAGACGCTGAGCCCGGAGCCGCCGGGCGGCGATGCCCGCCATGGCCGTCATGACTGACGATGATGACGCCTTACGCATGGGCGACGAGCACCCGCTCCGGGCCCCCTGCCGCCGGGTGCTGGAAGCCCAGGCGAGGGGCAATGGATGAATTTCGCCAGGAAATCTCCACGAGAGCCATGGTCGGCCACCCTAGACGCTGTTGGAACTCCGATCCTGGCTCCGAGCCAGGAGGCCGTTCGGTCCTGGAGGTCCTGGGCTGACGCGAGCCAGGGCTGGAGACCGCGCTGGGGCAACGCGCCGCCGAGTCTAGCCGGCCAGTGGGTCCTGGTGCCGCAAGCGGCTGAAGCGCCGGAATCCGTGGTCATGGGACGCGAGAACGAGGCCGTGCTCGATCGCCAAGGCTGCGATCTCGATATCGGGGACGTCGTCGCTGCGAAGGCCGGGTGTGGCGGCCAACTCGCCGGCGATCGCTGAATGACCAGCTCCGGGAACCACCAGTCGGACACCGGGCTGCTCCAGGTAGGCAGTGGCGGTCGCCCAGCCCTCTTTCACGGTGAGCGCCTGCTGGCCGAAAACCCTTGGGCTGGTTGCCAGACGAACGAAGGCGTACATCGCCGGCCAGCACAGCACCACGTTTCCCTCCCCCAGATCGAGCTCCTTCTGGAGCCAGGACCGCGCGCGTTCATGCTCGGGCGCGTCGCGGAACGTTGCGTAAAGGAGAAGGTTCGTGTCGACCAGGTTCATGGCACCGCGCGCAGGCCGCGCCGCTCGTCGTCGAGCGCGGCCAGCACAGCCGACACGTCCGAGATGTCCACGGCAGGGCGGCCTGGCAGTTCAGGCAGGGTGGGCCGCGTCCCGGTGGTCGATGGGCGCGCGCCGCGTCGCAGCAGCCGGTTCACCGCACTCCGAAATGACTCACCGGTCCGGGTGCGCTCAGTCTCGATGAGGGCCGCCACATCGTCGTCCAAGGTCAGAGTGGTGCGCATGATGCTGTAATCCTAGCATCAGCGACATCAGACGCCCTTGACGCAATTTGCCGCCGCCCGATGGTCAGGGTGGAGAGACGGCCAACTCCAGGGCGGCAAGATCGCGCTCGACGACCGGCCAGACCGCATCCAAGTCAATATCCCAGTAGCCGTGGATCAGCCGGTCGCGCATCCGTGCCACTGCGCGCCATGGCACCTGGGACCGGGCGGCCCGGTAAGGCTCCGACAGTCCCTTGGCCGCCTCCCCGATGATCTCCAGGTGGTGGACAACCCACGTCTGGAGGAGTTCGTCCCTCATGAAGGGGTCACGGCCGACTGAGGTCCGGGCCCTGATCCGCTGAATCGCCTTGAAGATGTCTAATGCCCTTTCGCCGTCGCAGCACGGATGGCACCAGCCATCTGCAGGATAGCTTTGCGCCGTGGCACCGCCCTCATGAGGGACTCCGTGGCGGTGATACCCGCAGCCTGAAGGTCCTCTCTGAAGATGCGGCGGTGCGATCCCACCCGGCGTGCCGGAATCCGGCCACGGTCCACGAGGCGTGCCACCGTCGAGCGTGAGAGGCCGTGAAGGCGGGCGAACTCCGCCGTGGTGTAGTAGCCGCGATCGATCATGCTGGAATTGTAAACGCTCAAATCGCGCAGGTACCGTCTGGCACGACCTTGCGGACCGGGACATAGTCGTCTGCGAGAGCAGGACCTGCGAGCACATCGGCACGGTCGCCACCTTCAGCGCCCCCCGGGTGCGACTGATCACCAGCGGTGCCACCGGCGCGGTCCTAAGGGTAGGTGCCCGCTGCAAACGATCGCGCCGTAATCACGGGCCGGTCGCGCAGTGATGGCCTTCGCCGGGATGACGAGCGAGCGACGCCGCCCCCGGGGCCTCAGGAAGTGGGGCCCAGAAGCGTGTTCATCCCGACTCCCGCCCAGACCCACCCGTCGTTGTGACGCCCTTGGCGAACGCAGTAGAGCTTTCCGCGGTATTCCTCCACGGCCGGCGAAGCAGTGACACCGTAACCAGGGTTGGGTATCAGTCCGTCCTGCCATGTCTTGCCGTCGAAGGTTGCGCACCATGTCCAGCCCGAATTCTTGCGGCCCTGGCGCAGTAGGACGATGTGGTTTTCGTAGACGTGCGCGGCTGGTGAGTCGGACACTCCGTAGGCTTTGTCGTCGCTGGGTATGAGTTTGTCCGTTCCCCACTGGTTTGTGTCGCCGTCGTAGGTCGCCCACCAGATATAGCCGGTTTCACCGCGGCCTCCGTGGAAGAGCTGCAGCTTGTCTTGGTAGACGCACAGCGCCGGTGAGCCGGACAGTCCGTAGGCGCCGGCGCTGTTGGGTATCAGTTGGTCCGCTCCCCATAGGTCATGGTCGACGTCGTAGGTCGCCCACCAGATATAGCCGGAATCATTGCGGCCTCCGTGGACGATGTGCAGCTTGTCTCGGTAGACGCACAGTGCCGGTGAGCCGGACACTCCGTAGGCTTTGTCGGCGCTGGGTATGAGTTTGTCCTTTCCCCACGTTTTTCCGTCGAAGATCGCACACCACATCCAGCCGGAATCTTCGCGGCCCTGGCGGACGAGGTACAGCTTGTCCCGGTAGGCGCACAGTGCCGGTGAGCCGGACACTCCGTAGCGGTTGCCGTCGCCGTCGGTTAGCAGCACATCGGGCTTCCACTTCACACTCCACGGCACAGCTATCTTTTTCATCGAGTGCCTCCGTATTCGTCGGCATGTTTTATGCCGATCGGGGGGCTCACACTCCTCCAGCGGCTCGCTTTAGGCAAGAGGAAGTCGAGCACCAATACAAACTGTGTCCAGCGTGGACGGTGGACCCGCCGCGGCAGAGACGGGGCCGCCGCGGTGCTGAAACGGACGGCGAGCCGGCCACCCCGAGATCGGTACGAGCAAGCCGAGGGGGACAAGGACCCTCACCCTTGGCACGCCTGCTCATGGAGCCAGCGTACCGCAAGTGCTGTAAAACTGCTGTAAAGTTGGTCGGCGAGACAGGATTTGAACCTGCGACCCCTAGTCCCCCAGACTAGTGCGCTACCGGGCTGCGCCACTCGCCGGCCGGTTGGGATTCTACCCGCTGGGCGGCGGGGATCAGCCCAGGAGGCCCTCCATCTCGGAGCGGCCGGTGCGGGACATCAGGGCGGCGGCGACGCTGAGGAGGTCGGCGCCGTCGAAGAGGACGCTGGAGACGGCGGCGGCGATGGGCAGCTCGACGTCCAGGCGGGCGCCCAGGCGGAGGGCTTCGCGGGTGGTGTTGACGCCCTCGGCGATCATGGTCATCGAGGATTCGACCTCGGCCAGGGAGCGGCCCTCGCCGATCGAGACGCCGAGCATGCGGTTGCGGCTGAAGGGTGAGGAGCAGGTGACGACGAGGTCGCCGAGGCCGGTCAGGCCGGAGAAGGTGGTGGCGCGGGCGCCCAGCGCGATGCCCAGGCGGGTCATCTCGGAGAGGCCGCGGGTCATGATCGCCGCCTTGGCGTTGTCGCCGGCGTGGAGGCCGTCGGAGATGCCGGCGGCGACCGCGATCACGTTCTTCATCGCGCCACCGACCTCGACCCCGACCACGTCGTCGTTGGTGTAGGCGCGCAGGCGCCGTCCGGAGAGGCGGCGCTGGGCGCCGGCGGCGCGCTCGGCGGAGTGGCAGGCGATGACCGTCGCGGTCGGCAGGCCCTGGGCCACCTCGCGGGCGATGTTCGGCCCCGACAGCGCCCCGACCACCGCGCGGTCCCCCAACGACTCCGACAGTACCTGGGACATCAGGCGGCCGCTCTCCGGGTCGAGGCCCTTGGCGCCGCTGAGGACCAGCGGGCCGTCGTCGCCCCGGCGGGCCTGGGTCCGCAGCACCGCGGACAGCCCACGGGCGGCGGCCTCCATGCCCTTGGCCGGGACCGCCATCACCACGATGGCGGCGCCCGCCACCGCCTGAGCCAGGTCGCCGGTCACCTCGAGGGCCAGCGGCAGGACGGTCTCGGTCAGGTACCGCGGGTTGCGCCGGGCCAGCCGGATGGCCTCGGCCTCGTGGGCGTGGCGGGTCCAGAGCACCGTCGGGCCGCCGTCGGCCAGGGCGCAGGCCAGGGCGGTGCCCCAGCTGCCGGCGCCGAGGATCGCCAGCTTGACGCCGCCCGCGTCAGCCATGGAAGCCGTCAGTCATCCTCGTCGCGGCTGCGGAAGAGGATCCGGAGCGGCACGCCGGCGAAGCCGTGGACCTCGCGGATGCGGTTCTCCAGGTAGCGGCGGTAGCTGAAGTGGGCCAGCTCCGGGTCGTTGACGAAGAAGATGATGGTCGGCGTGCGCTCGCGCCCCTGGGTGGCGTACAGCACCTTGAGCTGGCGGCTCTTGCGCAGCGGCGGCGGGAACGAGGCCACCGCCTCGCGGACGGTGCGGTTCAGCTCGCCGGTCGAGATCCGGCGGTTGCGGGCCTCGGCCACCTGGAGGGCCATCGGCAGCACGTCCTTGACGTGGCGACCGCTGAGCGCCGAGGCGTAGACCACCGGCAGCCCGGGGATGAATTGGAAGTCCTTGCTGATGCGGGTCCGCCAGGCGGCGTCGTCGCGGTCCTCGGCGGGCAGCAGGTCCCACTTGTTGACCACCAGGGCCACGCCCTTGCCGGCCTCCGTGGCGTAGCCGGCGATGTGCTGGTCCTGGGCCCGGATGCCTTCCGCGGCGTCGATCACCATCAGCGCCACGTCGGCGCGCTCCAGGGCCCGGAAGGCGCGCAGCAGGGTGTAGTGCTCGATGCCGCCCTTGGTCACGCCCTTGCGGCGGATGCCGGCGGTGTCGACCAGGATGATCGGCTGCTCGCCGACCATGACCTCGGTGTCGACCGGGTCGCGGGTGGTGCCGGGGAGGGCCGCCACCAGGCTCCGCTCGCGGCCCAGGATGGCGTTCAGCAGCGACGACTTGCCGACGTTGGGCCGGCCCAGGATGCAGACGCTGACCCGGCCCGGATCGAGGGCCTCGACGTCCTCCGCCGGCGGCAGCAGCTCGACCACGCGGTCCAACAGGTCGCCGGTGTTGCTGCCCTGGAGCGCCGAGACCGGCAGCGGCTCGCCGAAGCCCAGCGAGTACATCTCGTGGAGGTATCCGGGGTCCTTGGGGCTCTCCGACTTGTTGGCCGCCAGCACCACCGGGATCTTGGAGCGCCGCAGGGTCCGCGCCACGTCCTCGTCGGCCGCCGTCAGCCCGGCCCGCACGTCGACCACGAAGATGATGACGTCGGCCTCCTCGACCGCCATCATCGTGCCCCGCTGGGTGTTCTCGGCCAGCTCGGCCCGCATCGCATCGTCCCTGCGCCGCTCCAGCTGGGCCGCCTGGGCGTCGAGGCCGGCGGTGTCGACGACGTTGAAGTCGCGCCCGCGCCAGTCGACCTTGCCGTAGAGGCGGTCGCGGGTCAGCCCGGCCTCCTCGTCGACGATCGCCCGGCGGCCGCCGACGAGCCGGTTGAACAGGCTCGACTTGCCCACGTTGGGGCGGCCGACGATGGCGACGAGAGGGAGCTGGCTCACCGCTGAAGGCTATATGACGCCGGCGGCCGGGGATGGTCCGGGCCGGCCACGCAACCGGCCCGGAACGCTGGGGTGTCCTGGGTCAGGCGCAGCCGAGCTTGGCGCTGAGGTCGATGGCGTGTGGGGGGCAGACGCCACAGGTCCCGACCAGGTAGCTGATCGAGCAGTTGCCGCTGGTGGTGCCGCCGCCGGACGCCGTCCCCAGGTCTTCGGTCAGCTCGCGCACGGTCTCGCGGTTGACGCGCAGGGCCGCGGTGTCGCGCTTGGTCATGGTCAACCTCTCCTTCCGGCCTGGCTCAGCCGCAGGGGCCGTCGAGGCTGAGGTAGATGATGGGCGGGCAGGTCAGGGCGCAGGACAGCGCCTGGCTGACGGTGCAGTTGGGCGCCAGGCTGAGATTGACGGCGTTCTCGCCCACCGCCCCGGAAAGCAGGTCGTCGCTCAGCTCCCGGACGGTCTCCCGGTTGAGACGCAGGGACGTCGTGTCGCGCTTGGTCATGGTGTTCTCCTTCCCTTGGGCGCGCTCCTGGTCGACCCCGGACCGGCTTCGCCGCGCCCATCCCCGCCGGCCATCTCCCGGTGTCGACCTGCCAGAGTCTATGACGACCCGGGCCGACCGTTACTCAATCGGATAGCGCCTCGGCCCGAAAGGCCGGAAACTCGCCCTCCTCCAGGACCCAGGCGGTCACGTCCACCTGCTTGCCGGAGTGGATGGCCATGATCACGTAGATGTACTCCGGCCAGGCGTGGTCGGCGTCGTACTGCGAGGGGCGGGCCGGGTGGTCGGGGTGGGTGTGCCAGAAGCCGACGACCTCGAGCCCGCGGTCGCGGCCGTCGCGCTCGGCGGCGATGATGTCCCTGGGGTCCAGCACGTAGCGGTCGCGGGCCCGGTCCTCGCGGAGGTTGGTGCCCTTGCGGACCTCGACCACCTCGCTCTCGGCGCCGAAACGCCCGAGGAGGATGCCGCAGCCCTCGTCGGGGTAGGTCCCCTCCCCCATCTCCCGCATGGTCGCGCGGAGCTCGGCGGAGATCCTCATACCCGCGGTACGTACAGGCCGGCCGAGAGGTAGCGGTCGCCGCCGTCGGGGAAGATCATCACCACCACCCCCTGGCTCAGCCCCCGGGCCACCTCGCCGGCGGCCCACAGCGCGGCGCCGCAGGAGTGGCCGACGAGGATGCCCTCGGTGCGGGCCAGGCGGCGGGCGAGGTCGTAGGCCGGCTCGGTCTCGACGTCGACCAGGAGGTCGTGGACCGTCTCGTCGTAGATCCCCGGCCGGATCGCGGTGGGGATGTGCTTGAGGCCCTCCAGCCCGTGCCAGGCGCTCGACGGCTGGGCGGCGACCACGGTGATCGCCGGGTTCAGCTCGTGCAGCCGCCGGCCGGTGCCGACCAGGGTGCCGCTGGTGCCCAGCCCGGCGACGAAGTGGGTGATCCGCCCCCCGGTCTGCTCCCAGATCTCCGGCGCCGTGGTGTGGTAGTGGGCCAACGGGTTGTCGGGGTTGTTGTACTGGTCGGGCATGAAGTAGCGCTCGGGGTCGTCGGCCAGGATCTGGCGGCAGAGCACGATCGCCCCGTCGGAGCCCTCGCCGGGGTCGGAGAAGACGATCTCGGCGCCGAAGGCCCGCACCGTCTCGATCCGCTCCTTGCTGACGTTGCCCGGCATCACCAGCTTGAGCCGGTAGCCCTTGGCCGCCGCCACCAGGGCGTAGCCGATGCCGGTGTTGCCGCTGGTGGAGTCGATGACGACCTTGTCGGCCGTCAGCGCCCCGGAGCGCTCGGCCTCCTCGATCATCCGCTTGGCGGGCCGGTCCTTGACCGAGCCGCCGGGGTTGAACCACTCCGCCTTGGCGTAGAACTCGACCCCGGGATGGCTCTCGGCGAAGAGGTGGATGCGGATCAGCGGGGTGTTGCCGACCTGGTCGAGGATGCTTTCGCTGGCCCCCACCACCCGCGGTCCCCGGAGGGGAAGGCGCGGCAGCCCGCTTGGCGCTGGGCTCGGGGCGGCGTCGCTCATGGGCACGCAAAGTATAGGAAGGGCCACGCCGAGAGCCTTCACACACGCTTAACCACCGCTCTGCTAACTTGGGGCTCCACCCCAAAATCGAGGAGGTAGTCAGATGACCGAAGCGGTCGCATTGAAGCCCGGCACGCCGAGCTGGGTCGACCTCAGCACCTCCGACCTGGCCAAGGCCGGCGAGTTCTACGCGGGGGTCCTCGGCTGGACCGTCAAGGACCTCGGGCCCGACGCCGGCGGCTACGTGATGTTCCACAAGGACGGCAAGGAGGTCGCCGGCGGCGGCCCGCTGCCCGACCCCAACATGCCCCCGGTTTGGAGCACCTACCTCAAGGTCGAGGACGCCGCCGCCACCGCCAAGGCCGCGGAGGAGGCCGGGGGCAAGGTGGTGATGGCGCCGATGCAGGTGATGGAGCAGGGCACCATGGCGGTGCTCCAGGACCCCACCGGCGCGTATGTCTCGATCTGGCAGCCCGGTGTCCACCAGGGCGCCGAGCTCTACAACGCGCCGGGCGCGCTGTGCTGGAACGAGCTGGCGACGCGGGACCTCGCCGCCGCCGAGAAGTTCTACCGGACCGTCTTCGGCCTGGAACCCAAGACCGAGGGCGAGGCCGACCAGGCCTACACCCAGTTCTTCGTCGGCGACCACAGCGTCGCCGGCATGCTGGACATGACCGGCCGGATGCCCGAGACCGTGCCGCCGAACTGGCTCGCCTACTTCGGCGTCGAGGACATCCAGCACGTCATGGACCAGACCAAGAAGCTCGGCGGCGAGGTTCGCATGGGTCCGATCCCGAGCCCCTTCGGCCAGTTTGCGGTCATCGCCGACCCGGCCGGCGCGGTCTTCGCGGCGATCGAGCTCAAGCCCTAAGAGGTACCTGGGAGGGCTGGCCCAGCCGCCGGCCCTCCCACCAGCCGGCCGGCGACGGTCAGCCGGCCCGCGCGCAAGTCGCGCCGGTCAAAGAACCACGAACCGGATCACCAGCACCACCGCCGCCGCCAGGACCAGGCCCAGGCCGTAGCCGACCAGGCCGCGCTGGACCACCGAGAACCGCGGCGGCAGGCTGTTGGCCACCGCCTTGGAGACCAGCAGCCCGATGCCGATGCTGGCCATCGAGGGATGGTGGGCCAGGACCCCGAAGACCGCGACCACCGCGAAGGCCGCGATCTCCACGAACTGGAGCGCGGTGTAGGGCCCGATCCGGCGCATCGGGTCAGCCGGGGCGGGCGGCGTCGAGGGCCTGGGCCAGGTCGGCCTGGAGGTCGCCGGCGTCCTCGATGCCGCAGGAGAGGCGGACCATGCCGGGGGTGACGCCGGCGGCGTCCAGCTGGGCTTCGGAGAGCCCGCGATGCGACGTGCTGAAGGGATGGGAGACGGTGGTCGCGACGTCGGCCAGGCTGGGCATGACGGGGATCAGCCGGAGCCGCCGGAGCGCGTGGCGGGCCGCCCCCTCGCCACCCCGGAGGTGGAACGCCACCATGCCGCCGAAGCCCCCGACCAGCAGCCGCGCGGCCAGGGCGTGGTCGGGGGCCGAGGCCAGGCCGGGGTAGTCGACGCGCTCCACCGCGGGGTGCTCGGCCAGCCAGCCGGCCAGCCGCAGCGCCGTGGCCGAGGCGGCCTCCACCCGCAGCGCCAGGGTGCGCAGCCCGCGCAGGGCCAGCCAGCAGTCCATCGGGCTGGGGCTGGGGCCGAAGCTCCGGGCCAGCTCCAGCAGCCGCGAGCGGCGCTCGGGAGCGAAGATCAGCGCCCCGGCCAGCGCGTCGCCGTGGCCCGAGATGTATTTGGTGACGCTGTGCATGACGATGTCCGCGCCGTGCTCCAGGGGGCGGCAGAGGACCGGGGTGGCGAAGGTGCTGTCGACCAGCAGCGCCGCCCCGTGGCGGTGCGCGGCGGCCGCCAGGCGGGGCAGGTCGGCGACCCGCATGCAGGGATTGGCGATGGTCTCGACCAGCAGCAGGCCGGCGCCGGGCAGGGCCCGTTCCAGGGCCTCGGGGTCGTCGGCGTCGATCAGCGCGGTCTCGATGCCGAGCCCGGGCAGCTCCCGGTTCAGCAGCACCGAGGTGCCGCCGTAGACCTGGGCCGAGGCCACCACCCGGCGGCGCTCCGGTGGCAGCGCCAGGCAGGCCAGGCTGATCGCCGCCATCCCGCTGCCGGTCACCAGGGCGGCGGCCTCGCCTCCCTCGGGCGCCTCCAGCTCGGCCAGGGCCCGCTCCAGGGCCCACTGGTTGGGACTGCCGTAGCGGCGGTAGACGACGCCCTGGCCCTCGTAGGCGGCCTCCAGGTCGTCGAGGTCGTGGAGCAGCGGCGCGGTGGCCTGCTCCAGGGCCGGCGCCGAGGGTACGGCGCGACCGGGCGCGGGCCGGTCGGCGCCGGCGTGGACGGCCAGGGTGCGGGGCTTCACGACCGCGCCGGCACCGCCTCGGCCGCGCCGCGGCGGTGACGCCAGGCGGCGATCGGCGCCCCCGCGGCCGTCACAACAGCCAGGACAGCAGCGGCCCGGTCGCCGGCCCCGGCGCCACCGGTGGAGACGGCGCGACGGTCAGGCGGGCGAAGCCGTAGTCCAGCAGCTTGGTGCCGTCGGTGAAGATCAGCGGGTCGCCGAGCAGGACGGCGACCAGGGTGTGGTCGCCGCGCCGGGCGCCGGTCACCAGGCAGTAGCCGGCGTTGTCGGTGAGCCCGGTCTTGAAGCCGATCGCCCCGGGATAGCTCCAGAGCATCTTGTCCAGGTTCATCGGCGCGAAGGCCTTGTGGGTCGGGGTGGGCAGGATCGAGCGGCTCTTGGTGGTAACCACCTGCTCCAGCAGCGGGTACCGCTGGTAGAGGGTGGCCGCGATGATCGCCAGGTCGTGGGCGCTGGAGCGCTGGGCGGGATCGTCCAGGCCGGTGGGGTTGGCGAAGTGGGTCTCGGCCAGGCCCATGCGGCGGGCCCGAGAGTTCATCGCCGCCAGGAAGGATTCACGTCCCAGGGTGCCCTCGGCCAGGGTCTCGGCGGCGTCGTTGCCGGAGTCCAGCAGGAGGCCGTAGAGCAGGTCCCGCACCGGCACCTGCTCGCCCTCGGTCAGGCCCATGACGTCGGGCTCGACGTGGGCCGAGGCGGCGGAGACACCGAGGACGGAGTCCGGGGTGGTGTTGTCCAGCGCCACCATCGCGGTCATCAGCTTGGTGGTGCTGGCCATCGGCAGGCTGGCATGGGGAGCGACGTCGTAGAGCACCCGGTGGGTCTCCAGGTCGACCAGGATCGCGGATCGGGCCCGCAGCGCCGGGGCCCCGGCCGCCGGGTGGGCGGCCAGCCAGCGGTAGTCCCAGGAGTACGGCGGCGGCAGCGCCGGGGCGGCGTCGGAGCGCAGCGGGTGGGGGTGGCCGGCGGCCGGGGTGG
>DASZGP010000038.1:0-5286 GCA_035938695.1 Candidatus Dormiibacterota bacterium
TCTCGACCGCCGCCGACAACCAGTCCAGCGTCGAGATCGTGGTCCTGCAGGGCGAGCGGCCCCTGGCGCGGGACAACAAGACCCTGGGCAAGTTCATGCTCGACGGCCTGCCCCCGGCGCCGCGCGGCGTGCCCCAGGTCGAGGTGACCTTCGACATCGACGCCAACGGCATCATCAACGTCCACGCCAAGGACCGGGCCACGGGCAAGGAGCAGAAGGTGACCGTCACCGGCGCCACCACGCTCGACAAGTCCGAGGTCGACAAGATGGTCAAGGAGGCCGAGTCCCACGCCGCCGAGGACGCCCGCAAGCGCGAGGAGATCGAGGCTCACAACCAGCTCGACGGCCTGGTCTACCAGGTCGAGAAGTTCCTCCGCGAGAGCGGCGACAAGGTCGCCCCCGACGCCAGGGCGGAGGTCGAGGGCAAGCTCCCGGCCGCCAAGACGGCGCTCGAGGGGGGCGACCTGACCGGAATGCGCGAGGCCTTCAAGGACCTCTCCGAGAGCTTCCAGAAGGTCGGCGCCGCGATGTACTCGCAGGCGCCCGAGGCCGAGCCTGCCGGGGCCGCCGCCGGCGCCACCGGTGGGAGCCAGTCCGGGGACGGCGACGTGGTCGACGCCGAGTTCAAGGAAGTCTGATTTTCGAGGGCGCCTCCGGGCGCCCTCGGCTGGGGGCGGTGGACACCTCAAGATAGCGGCATGGTCGCCCTCCACCTGGCGCTGTTCTGGCTGCTGGGCGTGGCCGTGGTGGCCTGGGTGGGGGCCGGGTCCCTGCCGGGGGGCGCGGGGAGCCCGGCGGGCGGCCTGACCGAGTTGGCCGGCCGGGCCGTCGCCATGGTGGCGATCGGCGCCGCGCTGGTCGGCCTGCTCCTGCTGGCCACCGGCCATCAGCCCAAGGACGGGCTCCACCTGATGTACGGGGCGGTGGCCGTCCTGGTGGTGCCGGCGGCGGCGGGCTACACCCGGCGGCGGCCGGCCCTGGCCGGTCTCCACCGGCTGATCGCGGCTCTGATCCTGGCCGGGATCATGTTCCGACTGTATGCCACTGCGTAAACAACGCGTTGGGAATCGGCTCGCCGCACCTACGATGGGTGGGTGAGACCGCGATGTGATACCGGCGCCCTGATCCTGGCGCTGGCCGGAACCCTGCTGGGCGCCGCCGCCGCTCTGGGCCCGCCGGTGAGCGGGCTGGCCGCGACCCCGAGCCAGAGCCCGGCGCTGAAGCTGAACCCCAGCGCGGCCCAGCCGGGCGCCACCTTCACGGCGACCTACAGCTGGTCGCCGTCGCCCTCGCCGGCGCCCTGCGGCGGGACGATCGAGATCCACTGGAACGGGACGGCGGGGCAGAAGCTCGCCAGCAAGGCGTTCAACTGCGGGACCGTCCAGTTCAGCAACCTGCAGCCACCGACCACCACACCGGGCGCCTACAAGGTCTACGCCGTCACCACCAGCGGTGCCGGCGGCGACGCGATCGCGACCTTCGACATCCTGGCGCCGCCCTCGCCCTCGCCGCCGCCGCCGGCACCCTCGCCGACGCCCTCCGCCAAATCCACACCACCGCCGCCACCGCCGCCGCCCCCGGCGCCCACGCCCAGCGCACCGCCACCGGTCCCGCCGCCGCTGGCGGCGGGGGGAGGCCAGCCCGCCCCCGCGCCACCCGCCCCCGCGCCCGGCGGCGGCGGCGGTGGGACGGCGCCCGTGGCCCAGAACGTCCAGCCGCCCGCGGCCGCCGCGCCGGCGGCGCCCGCCGGCCAGGGCGGCACCGACCCGGCCAGCTGCGCCTCCGGCTGCACCGCCGCCCGGACCGGGGCGGCCCAGCCGGCCGTGGTGCTGGAGATCCGCAACGCCCTGGCCGGGCACCCCAGCCCGCCGCTGCTCCTGGGGGTCGCCATCCTGGCCCTGATGGTCTTCGCCCTGGCGCTGCGCGCCAGCCAGTCCCGGCGCCGGCCGCTGGTGGCGGTGGCGGCCCCGCCGGCGCTGCCGGGTGGGCGCCTGGCTCCGCCGGCTTCCGACAACGCCACCGTGACCCGGCTGGTCCTCGACCCCGCCGGGAAGGAGCGCCTGGTCTACTCGCCGCCCGTCAGCCCCCGAGCGGTCGACGCCCCGGCGGCGGCCCAGGCCTCGGCGCCGGCGGTGGAATCGGCCGGCCCGATGGTCGACCTCGGGGGCGGTGGGGGCGGACACCTGCCGATGATGGCGCCGCCCCCGGCCGCCGAGCTTCCCTCGATGGCGCCGCCTCCACCGCCGGCCGGTGGGCCGGGCTTGGCACCACCACCCCCGCCGCCGCCCGGCGCCCAGGCACCTCCCGGCCCCGGCCTGCCGATCGACCCCTCGTCGCTGCTGGCGCCCGACCCGGACTGACCGGCCGGGTCAGCTGGCCAGCCGGAAGGTCACCTCGAAGTGGTCGCCGCGGGCCAGGGTCAGGGGCTGGGCCAGCCGGACCCCGTGCGGCGCCAGGCAGACCACCTCCCACCGGCCGGGCATCGCGGCCAGCCGGAAGGCGCCGGTGGGGTCGCAGCGGACCTCGCTGGCGAACTCCCCGTCGGGCTTGAGCAGCCGCACGTAGGCGCGCTGGGCCGGCTCCTCCCCGGCGTGGACCCAGCCGACGATGGCGGTCTCCGTCGGTGGCCCCCCGCGCAGCGGCGCGCAGCTGATCGCCATGCTCAGTCTTCCTCCATGTAAGAGCGCTCGATGGGCACCCCCACCAGTGAACCGTACTCCGTCCAGGAACCGTCGTAGTTCTTGACCCGCTGGAAACCGAGCAGCTCGCGGAGCACGAACCAGGTGTGCGACGAGCGCTCGCCGATCCGGCAGTAGGTGATCGTCTCGGTGGCGTCGTCCAGGCCGGCCTCGCCCCGGTAGAGGGCGCCCAGCTCCTCGATGCTCTTGAAGGTGCCGTCCTCGTTGGCCGCCTTGGACCAGGGCACGTTGCGGGCGCCGGGGATGTGGCCCTTGCGCTGGCCCTGCTCGTTGGGCAGGTGGAGGGGCGCCGCGAGGCGGCCGATGAACTCGTCGGAGGAGCGCACGTCGACCATCGGGACCTGCCCGGCGCCGGCGATGACCTCGTCGCGGTAGGCCCGGATACCGTGGTCGGGGTCGTGGGCGGTGTAGGTGGTGGCCGAGATCGGGGTGGCGTCGCCGACCAGCTGGCGGTCCTCCAGCTCCCACTTCTTGCGGCCCCCGTCCATCAGGCGCACGTCGCGGTGGCCGTAGAGCTTGAACAGCCAGTAGGCGTAGGCCGCGAACCAGTTGTTGTTGCCGCCGTAGAGCACCACCGAGTCGTTCTCGGTGATCCCCTTGCCGCCCAGCAGCCGCTCGAAGCCGGCGCGGTCGATGAGGTCGCGGCGGACCTGGTCCTGCATCTCGGTGCGCCAGTTCAGCGCGATGGCGCCGGGGATGTGGCCCCAGGCGTAGGCCTCGGTGTCCTCGTCGACCTCCACGACCCTGATGCCCTGGCCCAGGTTGTCGGCGACCCACTGGGTCGGCACCAGGGCCTCGCTGTTGGCGTAGCTGCTCAATTCCCTAGCCTCCTTCGGTTGATGGTGGTGCGGCCGCGCGGTCGCGCAGCAGCGGCTCGATGGCCTCGGCCGGCATGGGCCGTCCCAGCCGGTAACCCTGTCCGTAGTCGCAACCGCCGCGGCGGAGGAATGCGAGCTGCTCCGACGTCTCGACTCCTTCGGCCACCACCTCCATCCGGAGGCTGTGGGCCATGGCGATTATCCCCGAGACGATGGGGGCCTCGTCCTCCCCGAAGGTGATCTTCTCGACGAAGGTGCGGTCGATCTTGAGCCGGTCGACCGGCAGGTCCTGGAGCCGGGCCAGCATCGAGAAGCCGATGCCGAAGTCGTCGATGGCGACCCGGAAGCCGAGCTCGCGCAGGCGGGTCAGGGCCAGGCCGGCGCTGCCGGTTTCGAAGGCGGCGGTCTCGGTCACCTCAAGCTCGACCTGGGCCGGCTGCAGCCCGGCGGCGGCGACCGTGGCCGCGATCCGTTCGACCAGCCGGGCGTCGCTGAAGTCCTTGCTGGAGACGTTGACCGCCACCGAGATCGGCCTGATCCCGGCCTCCGACCAGGCCCGCACCTGAGCGGTGGCGTGGCGCAGCACCCAGGCGTCGAGGTCGGCGATCAGACCCGCCTCCTCGGCCATCGGGACGAAGTCACCGGGGAGGATGGGGCCGCGCCGGGGGTGGCGCCAGCGGACCAGGGCCTCGACGCCGGTGATCCGCGCCCGCCGGAGGTCGACCTGGGGCTGGTAGACCAGGCTCAGCTCGTCACGGGCGATGGCCTGGCGCAGCTCGGTCTCCATCGCCATCCGCTCCAGCACCGACTCGTGCATCGCCGGCTCGAAGATCGCGAACTGCCCCCGGCCGCGGCGCTTGGCGTCGTACATCGCGACGTCGGCGTTGCGCAGCACCGCGTCCACCGACTCCGCGCCGTGGCTGCCGTAGGCGATGCCGATGCTGCCGCTGACGAACCAGGTGTCGCCCTCGGCCTCGACCGGGTGGTTGAGGCTGTCGGCGATGCGCCGGGCGACGTGGATCGCGGTGCCGTCGTCGGTGAGCACGTCGATCAGCACCGCGAACTCGTCACCCCCGAAGCGGGCGGCGGTGTCCGAGGGGCGCAGGGCGGCCCGCAGCCGCCGGGCCACCTCGCAGAGAACCACGTCGCCGGCGGTGTGGCCGACGCTGTCGTTGATCGCCTTGAAGTTGTCCAGGTCGATGAACAGCACCGCGAAGGAGGTGTCGCCGCGACCTCCCCGGGCCACCGCCTGCTCCACCCGGTCGCGGAACAGGGCCCGGTTGGCCAGCCCGGTGAGGGTGTCGTGGAAGGCCTGGTGGCGGAGGCGGTCGTCCAGCTCGCGCCGCTCGGTGATGTCCTGGGCCAGCACCAGCACCGCCGGATGGCCGGCGAAGGTCAGGCGGTGCGAGGTGATGTCGACGAAGATGATCCGCCCATCCTTGAGCCGGTGCCGCCACTCGCGGCTGAAGTGGCGCGGCTCCTCCATGTCGAGCGTCTCCTTGAGCCGGCCGACCTCGCTCGACGGTCGGATCTCGTCGACCCGCATCGCGAGGAACTCCTCGCGGCTGTAGCCGTACTTCTCCAGGGCCGCCTCGTTGACCTCCAGGAACTGCAGGGTGTTGGCGTCGAAGACCCACATCGGCTGCGGGTTGTCGGTGAACAGCGCGCGGAAGTTGGCCTCGCTCTGGCGCAGCGCCTCGTCGGCCTCGCGCCGCTGGGTGACGTCGCGGGCGGTCAGCACCACCCCGCCGAGGCTGGCGGCCTCCGGG
>DASZGP010000039.1:0-6430 GCA_035938695.1 Candidatus Dormiibacterota bacterium
CCAGCGAGTTCGAGCGGCCCCGCCAGGTCTACGCCCTGCCGGTGGAGGCGGCCAACGCATGAGCAAGCAGCGCGAGGACACTGGGAAGAACGGCAAGCCGGAGCAGGACGAGGAGGGCCACGACCACACCCCGCGGGTCGACGCCAGCCAGATCCAGTACCGCCAGCAGCCGCCCAATGAGGGCCGGCGGCGCCAGGAGTCGGCGGCCCGCGGCTCGACCAGCGGCACCGACCAGGACGCCGGCGAGGAGAGCAGCACCAGCGAGCCGCTGAAGAGCGCCGCCGGGATCGCCACGGCCAACGGCAGCAACCGCGTCGGGCTGCGCCGCGACGACTACAAGGGCGCGCCGACCACCCTCTGCGCCGGCTGCGGCCACAACGCCATCACCAACCACATCATCAAGGCCTTCTACGAGTACGGCGTGGAGCCCTACCGGCTGGCCAAGATGAGCGGCATCGGCTGCTCCTCCAAGGCGCCGGCCTACTTCGTCAGCCAAGCCCACGGCTTCAACGCCGTCCACGGCCGGATGCCCAGCGTGGCCACCGGCGCCAAGCTCGCCGACCGCGAGCTGGTGATGGTCGGCGTCAGCGGCGACGGCGACACCGCCTCGATCGGCCTGGGCCAGTTCTGCCACATGATCCGCCGCAACCTGGACATCGTCTACATCTGCGAGGACAACGGCGTCTACGGCCTGACCAAGGGCCAGTTCTCGGCCACCGCCGACAAGGGCTCGGTGCAGAAGGGCGGCCACGTCAACGAGTTCGAGATGATCGACATCTGCGGCCTGGCCATCGAGCTGGGCTGCTCCTTCGTGGCCCGCTCCTTCTCCGGTGACGGCAAGCAGGTGGTGCCGCTGATCGAGGCCGCCCTGGCCCATTCGGGCACCGCGGTGATCGACATCATCAGCCCCTGCGTGACCTTCAACGACCACGAGGGCTCGACCAAGAGCTACAAGTACGTCAAATCCCACGACATCGCGCTCCAGGAGCTCGACTTCATCCCCTACTACGAGAACGTCGAGGCCGACTACGAGCCCGGCACCACCACCGACATCGAGATGCACGACGGCTCACACGTGATCCTGCGCAAGCTGGCCGAGGGCGACCACGACCCGCGCAGCGCGCTGGACGCGCTCCGGGTCATCCACGAGTCGCGGGTCAAGGGCGAGCTGCTCACCGGGCTGCTCTACATCAACCCCGAGATGCGCGACCTCAGTACCCGCGAGAGCCTGCCGGAGAAGCCGCTGCGGGACCTCTCCGAGAAGGACCTGCGGCCGCCCAAGGAGGCCTTCGCGGCGCTGATGAAGGAGTACGCCTAGCGCGCGCCGGAGGGGCGCGTGGGCGTCCCTCCCGGCCCGGGCTCCGGCGCCGCGCCCCTTGGCCTGCTTCCCCCTCCTGGCCCTGGTGGCGATGGCCGGCCTGGTCGCCGGCGTCGCCGTGGCCGGCGACCTCCACGGGCTGACCGGCCGCCTCCTGGCCCGCCTGCCGGACGGCGCCGGGCTCCCGCTGCGGCTCGGCGCGGCGGCCATCGCCGGGGTCTCGCTGGTCGGGCTGATCGAGCTCCGGGCGCCCTGCTGAGCCCTAGAGCCGGCGGACGTGGGCGCCGCCCAGCCTGGTCGCCAGCTTCACCCTGAACTTGACCACGGCCGTGGTGCCGGGGGTCGGCGCCTTGTTGATCGCCACCACCACGGCCTCCGCGATCTCCGCCTGCCAGAGGTTCCTCTCGGCCTCGGCGAGGGCCTTCTTAAGGGTCGCGGTGATCGTGGCCCCGGTGATGCCGAACACGCCCAGCCCGGCCACGGCGGCGGTGATCGCCCCCTGGGCCGGGCTGCTGGTGGAGGCGACGATGAAGAGCACGCCGATGACCAGCGCCGCCAGCACCAGGAGGAGCAGCCCCATCGGGCCCAGCACCTTCCAGGCCAGCTGGCGGTACTGGTTGACCAGGCTGGCCAGCGCCGTCGCATAGTTGCCGGTCTTGAGCATGTCGGTGGCCTTCATCTCGTCGGAGAGCAGCGCCCGCCAGATCTGGCCCTGGTTGTAGACCTCGGTCGCCAGCTGGTCGCTGTCGGCCGGCGCCAGCGTGGCGGAGGCCGCCAGGTGCCCGTCGATCGCCCCGCTCCAGGTGGTCAGGGTCGAGGCGACGGCGTCGGAGGCGTAGTCGGGGAACTCCGTCTTGAGGTCTCGGAGCTGGCCCCCGATCCCGTCGGTCCGCCCGCGCTCCCAGAGCGTCTTGAGAGCGTCGTCCGGGTAGGGCAGGGTGAGGGCCAGGCCCCCCCTCTGGCGCAGGACCTTGGTGGAAACCAGGACCGTCTGGCCCAGGGAGACCCCGATCGAGTAGGCCTTGCCGAGACGGAAGTCCTTGGCCATCAGCTCGGTCAGGAGCTGGATGTGGCTGCCGGCGGCGGCGACCGGCCCTTTCATCGCCGATCCGCCCGGAGAGGTCGCGCCCGGAGCCGGGTTGGGGGCGCTGGCCAGCGTGACGCTGGTTCGGCTCGCCTCCAGGGCGGTGACCGCGGCCTGGACCTGGGCGAACATCAGATCGGCCCTGTCGGCCGGCGCCAGGCTGGTGGTCTGATCCAGCAGCCACCCCAGGTGCAGCCGCCACGCCGGGTCGTCCTGCATCTGGGTCAGCTCCGCCATCTGCCAGCCCAGGGCGAAGGCGCGGGGCACCAGCGACGGTGCCGCCGCGGCCGTCCCCGGGGCGGCCGAGGTCGCCGGCGCCCCGTCCCCATCTGCCATCCCGCCAGTAAACCGATCCGCCCCACCGGGCGCAAGCCCCCCGTCCGGGCCAACCGTGATCGCTGTGTAAGATTTGCTCCTGGATGCCGCCCTGGTGGAATTGGTAGACACGCAACGTTCAGGGCGTTGTGGGCGTATGCCCGTGGAGGTTCGAGTCCTCTGGGCGGCATTCCTTTCCCTCGGCATCCCGCCCCATGGTTAGAACACCTCAAGTTCCAGCCGAGACGCCCGCCGGGGTGATCGATCGAACGGTCTCGGTCGTCATCCCCTGCTTCAACGAGGCCGAGAACATCCCCAACGCCCACCGGCGGGTGGGCGACGTGCTCCGCCAGGTCGCGGCCCGATACGAGATCGTCTTCGTCGACAACGGCAGCACCGACTCTTCGGCGCGGCTGCTGGCGGAGATCGCGGCCGGCGATGACCACGTCTCGGTGCTCTCGCTCTCACGGAACTTCGGGGCGCAGGCCGCCTACAGCGCCGGGCTGGACTACGCCTCAGGGGACTGCGCGATCATCGTCGACGGCGACCTGCAGGACCCTCCCGAGCTGATCCCGCAGATGATCGCCAGGTGGCAGGAGGGCTACGAGGTGGTCTACGGCCGGCGCACCAGGCGCCGGGCCGGCATCTTCGTGCGGGCCGCGTCGAGCGTCTTCTATCGCCTCTTCCGCAACCTGGCCTACGTGGAGATGCCGGTGGACGCGGGCGAGTTCGGCCTGATGGACCGGCGCGTGCTCGACGTCCTCAGCGCCATGCCTGAACGCAATCGATTCATCCGCGGCCTGCGGGCCTGGGCGGGGTTCCGGCAGACCGGGGTGCCCTACGTCCGTGACCCCCGGACCGCGGGGCAGAGCAGCAACAGCATCACCGACCTGTTCCGGTGGGCAACGACCGGCCTGGTCTCCTTCTCCTACGCGCCCCTCGAATGGATCAGCGCCCTGGCGATATTCGTGACCGGCATGAGCGCGGTGGCCGCCGTCGTGTACGTCGGTCTCTACTTCGCCTATCCGAATGCCTCCAGGGGCTTCTCGACGCTGGTGGTGCTGGTCCTCTTCCTGGGGGGCATCCAGCTCCTCTGCCTGAGCATCATCGGATCGTATCTGGCCAAGATCTTCGAGGAGATCAAGGCCCGGCCGAAGTACATCGTCGACCGCGTCACCAACGATCACCGCGATCCGTCCACCGAGGCCGCGCTTCATCGTGCCGCCCCGGCGCGGGATGGTGCGCGGCCGGATGGAGGGCGGTGAAACCAGGCGGGGGGTTGAGCATCATCACCGAGGACGTCGACGGGGTCCTCGGCCGGCTCACCGGGGATCGGCTTGACCCGCTGGCCGGGGGAACCATGCTCGTGACCGGGGCCGGTGGGTTCCTCGCCGGCTACCTGGTCGACACCGTGGCGCGGGCCAACCGGCGGGGGCTGCTGTCGCCACCGTGCGGGCTCCGGCTGCTGGTGCGCCGCCAACCCCGGGAGGGCGACCGCCTGGGCCACCTGCTCGATCGGCCGGACGTCAGCTTCATCGTCGCCGATGTCAACTCCGATTACCCCCTCGACGCGGGCCTGACCCACATCGTGCATGCCGCCTCGGCGGCGTCGCCGCGGGCGTACGGGCACGATCCTCTCGGGACCATCGACGCCAACACCGCGGCGCTGCGCCGGCTCCTCGCGCACGCCGCCGCCCACGACCTCCGCAGCCTGCTCTACCTCTCCAGCAGCGAGGTCTACGGCGACCCGCCCCCCGAGGACATCCCAACCTCCGAGGCGTACCCGGGGCGGGCCGAGTTCACCGGACCTCGCGCCTGCTACGCGGAGTCCAAGCGATTCGGCGAGACGCTCTGCGACGTCTTCCACAGGGTCTTTAGGGTGCCCGTCAAGGTGGTCCGTCCATTTCACGTCTACGGCCCCGGGCTCCGGCTCGACGATGGCCGCATCGTGCCCGAGCTGATCCGGCAGGGGCTTCAGGATGGTGCCCTGCGCCTGCTCAGCGACGGCCGCGCGACGCGCTGCTACGGATACGCCGCGGACGCCACCTACGGCTTCCTGCTCGCCCTGCTCAGCGAACACCAGGGCACCGCGTTCAACATCGGAGTCGACGAACCCCAGACCAGCATCGGGGAGTTGGCGGCGATGGTGGCCGAGATCTTCGGGCTGCCGGCACCCGAGCCGGCGACCCAGCCCCTGCCCGAGCACCTGCGGGGCGCGCCGCACAACAGCCGGCCCAACCTGGCCCGCGCCCGTGAGCTGCTCGGCTACCGCAGCTGGACACCGCTGCGGGCGGGGCTGGAGCGGACCGTGGAGTGGTTCCGCGCGGCAGAGGTCGCCGGTGCCACCTGAAGTGGGCCCAAACCCGACCATCGCCGACCTGGTGGCCAGGCGGGCGGCCGGGGACCTCGACCGCGACGCCTATTGGAGCGCCATGAGCGCCTGGCACGCCGCCTTGCTGGACTACGGCCCGCTGCTCGAGCGCTGCGGCGCCGAGCGGCTGGTGATCGAGCCGTCCGGCCTGATCCTGGAGCTGGCCGACGGGACCCGCTGGACGTGGCGGCCGGGCGACCGTCGCGCGCCACCGGTGGTCGTGCTCGACGACGGCGAGTACGAGGCCGCGGAGCGGCGCCTGCTCGTGGGGCTGATGCCCGAGGGGGGCGTCGCGCTCGACGTCGGCGCCAACCTCGGCTGGTACACCGTGCGCCTGGCCAGGCGCGCCGGCGCCAGCGGCCGAGTGCATGCCTTCGAACCCGCCGCCGCCTCCTTCGGGCTGCTCGAAACCAACCTTCACCTGAACGGCGTCGGGGCGTCGGTGGCGCCGCATCGCATCGCGCTCGGTGAGAGCAGCGGTGAGGTGACCCTCTACACCCCCGCGCTCACCGGCAGCGTGGCGGCCTCCCAGCGCCCCCTCTTCGCGGACGAGCCACAGGAGATCGAGACCTGCCCCGCCGAGACCCTCGACGCCTTCGTCGAGCGCCAGTCCATCGACGCCGTGGCCCTCGTGAAGTGCGACGTGGAGGGCGGCGAGCTGGCATTTCTGAAGGGGGCTCGGGCAACGCTGGAATCGCGGCGCCCGATCCTGATGGTCGAGCTGCTGCGAAAGTGGTCCGCGGTCTACGGCTACCACCCCAACGACGCCGCCGGCCTGCTGGCCGGCATCGGCTTCGACTGCTACGCGATCGCCGGCCCGACCCTGGCCCCGGTGCCGGTCATCGACGATGCCTGTCCCCACACCAACTTCTTCTTCATCCCCCACGAGGTGGTCGCGGAGACGCTGTCTCGCGCCGCCTACCTGCTCGCGGGCTGAGGTCCATCCTCCAACAGGGTCCTCGCCTCGCGGACGATATCCGCGACCGCCAGACCGGCCAGGCCCCGCAGGAAGTCCTGGCCGCCGACGACCGGAAAGAAGTCGGCGGGCAGGTGGAGGTGCCTGAACCGCGTCGAGACCCCGGCCTCCAGCAGCGTCCGCGCGACCTCGGCGCCGAGGCCCCCGTGCCCGCTGTGCTCCTCGACGACCACCATCGCGCCGGTCCGCGCGGCGTCGACCACGGCCTCGCGGTCCAGGGGTTTGAGGGTGTGGACGCTGAGCACCCTGGCGCCAATCCCCTGCCCGGCAAGGGCGTCGGCCGCGGCGACGACATTGGCCAGGAGCCCCCCGGTGCTGAGAATCGCCACATCCCCACCCGCGCGGACGGTGATCACCCGGCCCAGC
>DASZGP010000040.1:0-24291 GCA_035938695.1 Candidatus Dormiibacterota bacterium
CGACTGCGCGGTGATCAGCTTCGACCACGACACCATCCGCCGGGTCAAGGCCCTGGAGCCGGCCCTGGTCACCGGGGCGCTGGTGACCCAGCCGGCCGCCGACCCCGCCGGGCTGCTGGCCGAGACCGGCGCCGAGATCTACTCACCGCACTGGAGCATGGTTGACCTGGCCGCCGTGGAGGCGGTGCACCGGGCCGGGGGCGCCGTCGGCGTCTGGACCGTCGACGACGCCGACACCCTGGGCCGGGTCAGCCGGCTGGGGGTCGACGCGGTCTACAGCAACCGCCCCCGCGCCCTCCTGGAGGCGCTGCGGGCGGGCTCTGACGCAACATAGAGGCCGCCCGCGTGACAGAACAGGCGGCCTCTATGTTGTGGTTTTGTCCCAGGCCTCTTCCGAGGCCTGTTTCCAGGAGCGGCGTCTAGGCGGCGCTCCGGCGGCTCGAACGGCCGCCAGGCATCGGTGCCAGATACCGCTCCTGAGCTCGGAAGACGAGGTCGATGACCTCGGTCACGGTGGCTTCGCGGGGATGGCCGACGCCGACCGCGCGGAGCCGGTTGGCGAGGTGATCGGGGACGATGTCCACGCCCCTGAGGTTGAGGCCCTCGAGTTCCGCCAGCATCGTGTCGAGCCGGTGGAGCTGGATGCGGCGCACGACCTCCGCCGTGGCCTGCATTCCCTCGGACTGCTGGACTATCACCTCGTCATCACCTCCACCAACTGGATCGACTGCTGCCACATCACTGCCCGCACTGGCCAGCGTAGGCACGCGGCGATGGTCAAGTCCTCAAGGGACGAAGAAGGGTTGTAAAGAGTGATTGCGCCCGCCGGGGAGGCGGATGAGCCCTGATCTCAGGTCCTGGCGGCCTCGACCCGCGACCCTTCGCCCAGCGCCGCCTCGGCCGCCCGCCGCAGCTCGTCGCCGCTGTCGGGGTCGAGGGTGAAGATGCGCACCAGGGAGCTGCGCACCGGCAGCCGCTGGAGCAGCGCGTCGGCGGCGTTGGGCCGCAGGCTGCCGTCCAGGGGGTCGTAGAGCAGGACGCTGTGCCGGTCGGCGGCGAAGCCCCGGGGGCGGGCCTGGAGGGAGGCGATGTCGACCTCGAAGGCCAGGTCGCGGAGCCGCGCGGGGAGGCCGTCGACGATGCGCGAGCGGATCTCGGCGGGGGACAGCCCGTCGGCCCCCCGGGGCCCGCTGCGGTACTCGAAGACGGCCTCGTAGGCCAGCTTCCACTTCAGCTCGGTGCGGCCGGTGATCTTGGCCCATTCCCGCGCCAGCCGGCCACGCCGGCTCTCCGGGGGCTCCTCGCGGAGCCAGCGGTCGACCTCGTTGAGCAGGTGCCAGTCGTTCAGGCCCAGGTAGGCGGTGAGGTCGTCGAGCGGGTTGGCCCCACCCAGCAGCTCGGCCATGGTGTCGCGGAAGATCTCGCGCATGTGGAGGTCGATCCGGCGCACCGTCCGATGGTGGTAGAGGTTGGTGTACAGGTACATCCGCGAGCTGAGGAAGAGCAGCATGGCCTCGGCGCCGTGCTGGTGCAGCGCCATCCCCTCGGGGGAGACGAAGGTGTAGTGGATGATCCGGCGCACGTCGACCGGGCCGATGCTGACCCCGCAGGCGTACGCGTCGCGCGGCACGTAGTCCATGTTGTCGGCGGCGAAGCTGCCGCAGAGAACCGGCTTGAGCAGCTCCAGCCAGCGCGGCGGCTCGAATCCCGGCAGCTCCTCCTTGGAGATGACGTAGGCCACCCAGGCCGGGTCGACCGCCTCACCGGGGGCGAAGGCGCCGCGGGGGCCGGCGTCCAGGCCGCGGATCAGTGGCGCCAGGTCGCCCTCGATCAGGCGCTGCGAGATGGTCTCGTGGGTGATCCCCAGGGGGGCCAGGTACTGGTCGTCGAAGAAGTGCCCGAAGGGGCCGTGGCCGATGTCGTGGAGCAGCCCGCCCAGCCGCAGGGTCTCCTCCACCAGGGCGTCGCCGGGGGCCTCGGCGGCCAGCCGCAGCGAGGGCAGCAGGTGGCGGGTCCAGAGCCCGGCCAGGTGCATCGCGCCCATCGCGTGCTGGAAGCGGGAGTGCTCGGCCGAGGGGAAGACCCACCACGCGCTCTGGAGCTGGTGGATGCGGCGCGAGCGCT
The DNA here is from genome assembly GCA_035938695.1 of Candidatus Dormiibacterota bacterium. Lineage (GTDB taxonomy): Bacteria > Chloroflexota > Dormibacteria > DASZGP01 > DASZGP01 > DASZGP01. The sequence goes on from DASZGP010000040.1 coordinate 2,125, forward strand.
GCAGCCAGGGATGGTCGAGGATGTCCTGCTCGGCGGTCGGACCCTCGTCCCCGGGAGGCCCCTGGCGCTTGGTGATCTCGATGTAGCCGTAGATCGGGTCGGCGACCAGGTTGACCCGGGTGTAGCGCGAGACGAACTCGGGATCCAACGGCCGGCGATCCGGATGCGGCATGACGTCGATTCTAGGTAGGGGCTGAGCCGGAACCTTTGCCCGCCCCGATCCGTCATACCCTGCAGGTGACATGGATGAAGAGCCACCGCCCCCGGTGGGCGAGACAGATGAGACCACACCGTCCCCGGTGGGCGAGACTGATGAGCCCACACCGTCCCCGGTGGGCGCGACGGATGAGCTGCTGCTGGCGCGCTGCCGGGACGGCGACGGCGAGGCCTTCGGGGCCCTCCTGGAGCGCCACCAGGCGATGCTCTACGGCCTCGCGGTGCGAATCCTCGGCGATCGCGACGAGGCCATGGACGCCCTCCAGGACGCCTGCATCAAGGCCTGGCGGGCGATCTCGCCCCACGGCGCGGGCGCTGCGGGGGGCGACCACCGCGGCGGCGCCTTCAGGAGCTGGATGAGCACCATCGTGTCGCGCACCTGCATCGACCGCCTCCGGGCCCGCCGGCCGCTGACCGCGCTGGAGGACGAGGAGGGCAACATCCTGCCCCTGCCCGACCCCGGGCCCTCGCCCGAGATGCGCTCGCTGGCGGGTGAGAAGGCGCGGGCCATCGAGGCCGCCCTGCGCGCCCTGGGCGCCGACCATCGCGCCGTGGTCCTGATGCGCGACCTCGGTGGCCTCAGCTACGAGGAGATCGCGGCGACGCTGCGGGTGCCGCTGGGCACCGTCCGCTCCCGGCTGGCCCGGGCCCGGGTCCAACTCCAGGGCGAGCTGCTGCGCCGCGACCCGGACATCCTGGAGACGCCGGCATGACCGTCCGGCACCTGGACGACGAGACCCTCTCGGCCCACCTCGACGGCGCGCTGGCGGCGGCGGCGGGCGCGGCGGTGGAGGCCCACCTCGCGGAGTGCGCCGGCTGCGGCCGCCGCCTGGCGATGCTGACGGCGACCGTCCGGGCGGTGGCCGGCCTGCCGGAGCTGGCGCCACCCCGCCGGCTCGACCTGTCGTTCCTGGCGGCCAGCGCGGCTGAAGAGCCGCGTGCCGGGGGCGCCGCCAGCCGCGCCGACAACGTCGTGCCGCTGCGCAGACTGCCCGCCTGGGCGGTACCCCTGACCGCCGCCGCGGCGGCGTTGCTGATCGGGCTCCCCCTGCTCGGCGGCGTACCACGCGGCGGAGGCGCCCCGAGCACGGCCGGCGCGCCCGCGCTGCGCCACATCGCCGGCACTCCGGGTCTGAGCCTCTTCTACAACGGCCTGACGACCGCCCAGGCGGCGCCGTTGAATGCCGGCAGCGGACTGGCCCAGGGCACGGGCTCGGGAGGCCCGGCGGCGGATGGGATCGCGGCCAGCCCCACCGCGGGTCCGGCCGCGCTGGGCGCGCCGGCGCCGAGCACCACCCAGGGGCTGCCCACGGAAGCCGGCGCGCCGCGCGCCTACGACGCGGCGTCCGCCAGCCGGACCTTCGCCGCCGACGGGCTGACCCTGTCGATGTCGGTGGATCCGGCCAGCGCCGGGGTGGGCGCCGAGGTGAAGGTCAGCGGTTCGGTGAGCGCCTCCCGGAAGGTGCCGGTCAGGGCCCTGAGCCTGTTCGCGGTCAGCGCCGACGGGCAGCGCACCCTGCTCGGTCAGGCCGCCCTGCCCCAGGGCTCGCTCGATGCCGGCGAGGGCGCCACCTTCGACGTCAGGTGGCTGGCCGGCAGCACCGCCGAGGGCAACGGCGCGGGGAGCTACACCCTGGAGTTCGACGTCGACCTGCCGGCCTCGGCCTCGACGCCGGCGCACGCCGACACCGACGCACGGCGCTGCACGGTGACCCCGGGCTAGGCCGGCGGCGTCCCCTCCGCCGGGTCCGGCTCGCCGGTGAAGTAGAGGTCCACGATCTCCAGGTCCGGGGTCTCCGCCACCAGCTTCCGCACCCGGGCCACGACGTAGCGGCGGTCGCTCGGCTGCAGGGTCATCGGCACCCCGCCGGAGCCGGTGCGGGTGACCTCCACCGGCTCGCCGAGGTGGGCCAGCAGGCGGTCGCGGAAGGCCGCGTCGTCAGACACCACCCGGCCGTCCTCGTGGACGTCGGCCCAGGCGTCGCCGCAGGCCACCCGCCAGACGATGATCATCTCGGAGATCGGCATCAGCGGGCCCCCAGGTGGGCGTCGAGGGCGGCGCGGAAGGCCTCGGGCCGGCGCATCGGGCCGATCCGCAGCCGGCGCGGCTCGCCCTTGGGACCGGGGGTGCCGTAGATCAGGACGATGGTCGCCGCGCCCGAGAGCCGGGCGACCGCGACGTCCGCCAGGCCGCGCTCCATCGCGGTGCGGGCGACGTCGGCCAGCGGCACCGGCCGCCAGGCCGCCCCGTCGACGGTGCCGATCAGCAGCCGGCGGTCGGTCAGGACGTAGCGCTTGGCGCCGCTCCGGGGCCGCACCTCGCGGTCCTGGGCGTAGAAGGCGAAGAGGGCCAGGCAGAACAGCGCCAGCGCCGCCGTCACCCCCCAGGAGCGGAACTCGACCTGCCCCAGGGCGATGAAGACCAGGCCCGGCAGCCACCAGATCAGGATGGTCCGCGCCTGCCAGCCGAGCTTGACCCCCCGGGCCTCGGCGGCCAGCGTCTCGCCGGGCTCCAGCGGCGGCGGCTCGGCCGGCGCCGGGAGGGTGGGACTAAACGCCGCGTCCTGCATGTTCGGATTGATTGTATGAACGCCCTGGCGCCGGGGGTGGCGGACCCGATCTCGGCGATTGCGCCGATCCCCACGTGGGCACTAGCTTTGTCGGACATGGCCGAGCCGACGCCCACCGCGCCCGAGGCCTTCGACTTCGCCGCCGGCGTCGAGGCCAACGTCAACGCGCTCTACCGCAGCGCCCTGCGCATGACCGGCAGCGCCGAGGAGGCCGAGGACCTGGTCCAGGAGACCTTCCTGCGGGCCTACCGCTTCCGCCACCAGTTCCAGCCCGGCACCAATTTCAAGGCCTGGCTGTTCAAGATCCAGACCAACCTCTTCCGCTCCCGCTACCGCCGGCTCTGGACCCACGAGGCCAGCCTCGACGACACCGAGGAGTTCTACCTCTACCAGCACCTGGGCCCGGACGTCCGGCCCGGCGAGGACCCCTCGGCCACGGTGCTCGACCGGATCGGCGTGGAGGAGGTCCGCAAGGCCATCGAGGAGCTGCCGGCGGTCTACCGCGAGGCGGTGCTGCTGACCGACGTCGAGGGCTTCAGCTACAAGGAGACCGCCGGCATCCTGGACGTCCCGGTGGGCACCGTGATGTCGCGCCTGCACCGCGGCCGGCAACGGCTCCAGCGCAGCCTTTACGATTACGCCAAGGAATCTGGAGTGGTGGGATGAACGACGGCCTGGACTGCCCCGACTGCGACGCCGCCCGGGCCCGGCTGGAGGCCTACGTCGACCGCGAGCTGACCGACGCCGACCGGACCCAGATCAAGCGGCACCTGGCCGACTGCCCCGACTGCCAGCGCTGCTTCGGCTTCGAGGAGGGTGTCAAGACCCTGGTGCGGCGCAAGGGCTGCCCCGAACTGGCGCCGCCGGAGCTGGTCTCGCGGATCCTCGAGCACCTCCGCGGCTGACGGCTTAAGAAGGAAGAGCCCCTCCGAAGAGGGGCCCTTCCAGCGGGGTGGGAGGTGAGCTAGCTGGCCTGCTGGGCGCGCGCCGGCTCGGGGTTGACCACCGAGATCGTGGTCTGGCGAGCGCGGGCGGTGCCGGTGGCCTTGCGGGCCCGGCTGCCGCTGGTGGTGCGGCTGGCGACGCTGACCCGCGGGGTGGCGCGGCGGACGCGGCGGGCGGTGGTGGTGGCGGTCTTCTTGGCCTGGGTCGCCTTGGCCTCGCCGAAACCGATCAGCTCCAGGGCACGGCCGTAGACCGCGTCGACGCCGCTCTCGACGGTCTTGTTCAGGCCGGTGAGCTGCTTCTGGCCGGTCTCGGCCAGCTTGACGCCGCGACGCTCGGCCTTCTTGAGCCAGGTCTGCTGCTTGCTGGGGGAGGTGACGAAGTCCGCGGCCAGGGCGGCGGCTCCGATGCCGGTGTAGAGGGTTTCACGGATCATGTTGTCGATCCTCCTGCTGGGGTTCATTTCGCTTGCGTCAATTTGTAACACACTGCGTCATAGAAATGCAACGCACTGCATCAAAATGACGCGGCGCGCTGACGACACGAAGATGCACCGCATCTGGCGCGGAGGCGGCCTGGGCGACGACCGGCGAGGTCGCGGCCCCGGTCGCCCCGGCGGGGGCGGGCCTCAGATGACCCGGATGCGACCGGGGATGCCGGCCTCCAGCTGGCCGACGCGGTGGACCGGCTGGTCGCGGGCGGCCAGCTCGGCTTCGAGATCGGCGGCGCGGTCGGGGCCGATCGCGATCAGCAGGCCGCCCGAGGTCTGGGCGTCGGCCAGCATCAGGCGCAGGGTCTGGTCGTGGCTCTCCGCGAAGACACCGCCGGCCGCCGCCAGGTTGCGCCGGGTGCCGCCGGGGACCGCGCCGGCGGCGGCGAGGTCGCGCACGCCGGGCAGGAAGGGGACCGCCAGGCTGTCCAGCCGCGCCGCCAGGCCGGAGGCGGTGGCCAGCTCGCCCAGGTGGCCGAGGAGGCCGAACCCGGTCACGTCGGTCGCCGCCACCGCGCCCGCCGCCAGCATCGCGGCCGCCGCCTCGCGGTTGAGGCGGCGCATCTGGGCGATCGCCAGCGCCTCCAGGCCGGGGTCCAGCTCGCCGCGCTTGAGCGCCGTGGTCACGATCCCGATGCCCAGCGGCTTGGTCAGGTAGAGCAGGTCGCCGGCCCGGCCGGCGCTGTTGCGCACCACCCGGTCGGGGTGGACCCGGCCGACCACGCTGAGGCCGAACTTCAGCTCCGGGTCGTCGACGCTGTGGCCGCCGGCGGTGATCGCCCCCGCCTGGTGCACCGTGGCCGCCGCGGCGGAGAGGATCTCGGCCAGGTCGTCGAGCGGCAGGCTGTCGCGCGGGAATCCGACCAGGTTGAGCGCCAGCAGCGGCTCGCCGCCCATCGCCCAGACGTCCGACAGCGCGTTGGCGGCGGCGATCGCACCGTAGGCCACCGGGTCGTCGACCACCGGGGTGATGAAGTCGGCGGTCAGCACCAGGGCGAGGTCGGGCGCGATCCGGTAGACCGCGGCGTCGTCCCGGGTCTCTGGACCGACGAGGAGGTCGGGGTGGGTCTCGGCCGGCAGCTGGCTCAGGACCTGAGCCAGGTCACTGGGACTGAGCTTGCAGGCTCAACCGGCGCCGTGCGAGAAGGACGTCAGCCGGGGGCGCTTGGTGGGCATCGGCCGAATTATGGCGCCGGAATATAGACTGCCCGAGATGAGCACGGTGGCGGGAGACGTGGTGCGGCGAGCGGCGTGGGCCTGACCGTGGCGGCCCCGCCCTTCGCGGACCTCCGCGCGATGCTCCCCGCCTCGGCCTTGCTGACCGCGCCGGAGGACCTCGCGGAGTACGCCGCGGACTGGTCCTCCAAGGGCATCCTGCGCCAGCTTGCCGGCACCGCCACGCCGCCGGCGGCGGTGCTGCGGCCGGGGTCGGCCGAGGACGTGGCGGCGGCCCTGCGGTGGGCGGCCGAGAACGGGGTGGCGGTGATGCCGGCGGGTGGCCGCTCGGGCGTCTCCGAAGGCGCCCTCAGCCAGGGCGGCGAGCTGATGGTCGACGTGCGCGCGCTCGACGCGGTGCTCGACCTGGACGAGGTCAGCGGGGTGGTCCGGGTCCAGGCCGGGATCATCGGCACCGCGCTGGAGACCTGGCTCAACGCCCGCGGCCACACCCTCGGGCACTTCCCCCAGTCGGTGGCGCTGTCGACGGTCGGCGGCTGGATCGCCGCGCGCTCGGCCGGGCAGCTCAGCAGCGGCTACGGCGCCATCGAGGACATGCTGGTGGCGCTGACCGTCGCCCTGCCCGACGGCGGCCTGGCGTCGTCGCGCGCCGTGCCCCGCACCGCCGCGGGACCGCAGCTGCACCGGCTCTTCCTGGGCAGCGAGGGCACCCTGGGCATCGTCACCGAGGCCTGGCTGCGGGTGCGCCGGGCGCCGGCCACGCGGAGGTTCGCGGCGCTGGAGTTCGCCACCTTCGCCGACGGTCTGGACGCGGTGCGGCGGATCGCCCAGGCGGGCGCCATGCCGAGCGCGATGCGGGTCTACGACGAGGCCGACGTGGCGATCGCCTTCCGCACCCTCGACCCGGCGCCGTCGAGGCCGGTGGCGGTGCTGGTGGCGGAGGGCGACGAGGTGCTGGCGCCGGCCCGACTGGAGCGGGCCCTGGAGCTGGCCACCAGCCCCCCCACGGCGGCCCGCGGCACCGCAGGCACCATCGGCACCGCGGCCCCCGGCCACCCCGCCGACCAGGCCCTCGCCCACCACTGGTGGGAGCACCGCAACGACGCCGTCGACACCTACCGCCGGGTGCTGAGCGGCGAGATGCTGGGGCCGGAGGCCGCCGTCGACACCATCGAGGTCGCCGGCCTGTGGTCGGTGGTGCCGGCGCTCTACGGCGCGGTCGGCCAGGCCCTGGGGAAGCACGCCGGCCTCGTCGGCTGCCACTGCTCCCATGCCTACGAGACCGGCTGCGCGCTCTACTTCACCTTCCTGCTGACCAGCCCCGACCGCCAGAGCGCCCTCGCGGCGGCCTGGAGCGCCGCCCTGGACGCCGCCGTCGCGGCCGGTGGCACCATCACCCACCACCACGGCATCGGCCGGCTCAAGGCCGCCTGGCTGGCGCGGGAGACGGACGGCTTCGCACCCTACCTGGAGCGGGTCCAGGCGGCCTTCGACCCCCGGCGGGTCATGAATCCCGGGGCGCTGCGGCCGTGAGCGGAGGCGGACCCGAGTGGAGCTGACCTTCCTCGGCACCGGCGCCGCCTTCGCCCCCGACGCCCACAACGCCAGCTACATCCTCGACCGGCGGGTGCTGATCGACGCCGGCTCGCCGGGGCACGTCCTGATCCCTCGCAGCGGACACTCAATCGGGGAGATCGAGGCGGTGGTGATCACCCACAAGCACGGCGACCACACCTTCGGGCTGCCGTTCGTGCTGTCGGCCCGGGCGATCCATTTCCCCGACGCGCCCCGCCTGACCATCGTCGGCCCGCCCGGCTTCGGCCAGTACATCTCGGACCTCCTCCACCTGGCCTGGGGCGAGACCCTCCACGACCTGGTCTGGAACCGTCTCGACCCCGAGATCGTCGACGTCGAGCCGGGCCAGGCCCTGGAGGTCGCCGGCTTCCGGGTCCAGGCCGAGGAGGTGGTCCACGTCAGCGACCTGGTCTGCCTGGGCTACGTCTTCGAGAAGGACGGCGTCCGCTTCGGCTTCTCCGGCGACACCCGCGAGTGCGACGGGCTGTTCCGGCTGGTCGAGGCCAGCGACCACTTCCTGTGCGAGATGACGGCCGAGACCAGCAACCCCACCCACCTCTCGCGCCAGGCGGTGGAGCGGCTGGTGGAGACCTTCCCTCACAAGCGGTTCTACCTCACCCACCTCAACGACCGCACCCCGGTCCCGGGCGCGCTGATCGCCGAGGACGGCATGACGGTGGAGCTGGCCCCCCCGGCCTGAGGTCAGCCGCCGGGCAGGGTCATCGCCGGCAGGCCCGGTGGGCCGCCGAGGGCCCCGTGGCGCCGGCCCAGCAGCAGCGCCAGGAGGAGGGCGCCGCGGAGGCGGCTCCAGGCCTGCCGCATCGAGTCCAGCTCGCCCTCGGCGAGCCCGGCGCGGCTGTAGCGGGCGCGACTGTAGGCCAAGCCCAGGGCCTCGATGTCGCGGTCGAAGCGGGGCAGCGCCGAGGCCAGCCTGCCGGTGTACTCCAGCGGCGTCTCCGCCGGGGCGCGGGCCACGCCGACCCGCCGGGCGATCCAGCCCAGCCGGCGCCAGGGCCCACCGACGTCGGCCGGCGCGGCGCTGCCCCGCACCGCCGCCAGCGCCAGGCCGGCCAGAGCCAGGGCCAGCAGCCCGCCCAGCACCGGCCGGAGGTCGACCGGCAGGGCGCCGCCGACCGGAGTCTTGGGATGGGGGTTGGCCCCGCCGGCCCCGGGATCGACCGGCGCCCTGGGGGTCGGCAGGGAGGTGTCGGGGGTGGCTGTCGCGGTCGGCTGAGCTCCGTGGGCCAGGGCCGGGTAGGCCGGGTCGGGGGTCGGCTCGAAGGGCACCCATCCATAGGTCGGGAAGTAGACCTCGACCCAGGTGTGGGCGTCGGCCGCCTTGACCGTGAAGGTGCCGATGCTCCCCGGCTTGTCGCCCTGGGTGCCCATGCCGTAGCCGTTGATCAGCCGCACCGGCAGCCCCAGGCTGCGCACCATCTCGCCCATCGAGGAGGCGAAATATTCACAGTAGCCGGTCCTGGAGGTGAGGAGGAAGTACAGCACCGGGTCGGCCGAGGCCGGCGGCGCCTGGATGTCGAGCTGGTAGTGGAAGTCGGCGCCGCGGAGGTAGGTCTCGATCGCCTTGACCTGGTCGTAGGGGTTGGTCGCGGCGGCGCTGACCCGCAGCGCCACGGCGCGCACCCGGGGGTCGACGCGGTCGGCCGGGTTGGCCGACATGATGGCGCTGACGAAGGCCGGGTAGAGCCGCCCCGCGGCGCGCAGCTGGTCCTCGGTGGCCGCCGACATGGTGGCGGTCACGGAGTAGGTGGTGTTGACCCCCATCGTCGAGTGGGCGTAGAGCCCGTCGACGGTGCCGGCGTCCAGGCCCAGGCCGTGGGTGGCGCCGCTGGGGACCACCCGGGCGATCACCGGGATGGCGGCGCTCTGCGGCTCGCCGGCGCTGAAGACCGTCCGCTGCGGCTCGCCGACGACCCGGAACTGCGCCGTCACCGCGGTCCGGACCCGGCCCGGGCTGGACTCCAGCAGGTCGCCGGCGTTGTAGTCGGCGGTGCTGGCCAGGCCGTCGCTGGCGTCCCACACGCCGCCCTGCTCGTGGTACAGGGCGATGCCCCGCCAGTAGATGGTGCCGGTGGTGTTGGCCTTGACCTCCAGGACCGGGTTCTGGCTCCGCCGCAGCGTGCCCCCGGGGGCCACCTGCTCGGTGTAGCCGGTGGTCAGGAGCTGGTTCAGGGGGCTGCCGCCGGCGCCCGGGCCGGTGCCCGCCGAGATCTGCGAGCGCCCCTGGTTGAGGAACAGCCGGGTGCTGAGGTCGACGGTGCTGAGGGGCGGCAGGACGAAGGCCAGGGTGACGATCACCGCCAGCGCCCGCCCGCCCTCGACGCTGACGGTCCAGGCCAGCTGCTCGTTGCCGGCGTCGCGCCAGCGGCGGATCAGGCGGACCACGTTGAGGCGCAGCGAGAAGAGCGCCGCCAGGACGATCCAGGCGCCGACCCGGAGGTAGAGGTCGGATTGCAGCGGGTCGTTGATGACCTCCACCGCCAGGACCACCGCCATCGGCGCCACCGCCACCGTGAAGTTGTGGCGGCGGGCGATCCAGAACGTGGTCCAGCCCACGGCCAGCCAGGCCATCCCACCCATGCAGACCAGCACCGCCAGCTCCAGGGAGTGGCTGATCGCCGTGATCCAGCCCGGGAAGGCGGCCAGCCAGGCGCCGTCGCCGGGCTCCCGGGTGGCCAGGAAGATGGCCCCCACACCGCTGGCCTCGATCGCCAGCCAGTAGGTGGTGCCGCGCGGGGCCAGCTTGGCCAGGACCAGGCTGACCACCCCCCCGGCCAGCACCAGGGGCACCAGGGCGTCGCTGCGGGGCACCCAGTGGGAGGCGCTCACGGTGGCCGCGGTGAGGATGCCGAGCCAGAGCAGGATGAGGTACGTCAGCCAGCCCTCTTCGAGGTCGACGTGGACGTGCCAGCGCGCCGGCAGGGTCCGGCCGCGGCGGAGCTGGAGGTCCAAGCCGGCCTCCTCCCGGACCAGGTTGAGGATCCCCGCCGAGCGCGCCGCCGCGGCCGCCACCAGCGCCCCCGGCAGGAGCACGAACCAGAAGAGGGTGCCGCTCACGACGCCATCCGGGGCCTGATCCCCACCGGCAGGTCCTCGGCGTGGTGCGGCCGGGTGGCGAAGAGCGGGTCGCCGGCGGCGAAGCTGTACCAGCTGATGCCCTCGGCCGCGACCTCGCCGGAGTCCGACGCCACGCCCCCGGCGCCGACGAAGCTCTCGGCCACCAGGTGCAGCACCGTGCTGCGCCGGCGGCCGGCCCGGCCGACCTCGGTCAGGCGGTCGATCCAGCGCCCGCTGCCCCGGGGGGTGATCACCACCACGCTCTGCTGCCCGCGGGCCTGGGCCAGGCCGGCGAGCATGGTGTCGAGCGAGGTGGTGCCGTTGGCCTCGGCCACCGCCAGGTACTCCAGCACCCGCCGCAGCTGGCCCCCGCCGCGCGCCGGGGGCAGGCTGGTCAGGCGCCGGTCGTTGCAGGTCAGGCCCACCGACTGGCCCCGGCCCACGACGTCGGCGGCCACCGAGGCGGCCAGGCTGGCGGCGTACTCGATGGTCGAGACCACCCCGGCGCCCCGGTGGGCCGAGCCGTCGAGGTCCAGGACCACCATCACGTCGGAGCCCTCGAACTTCTCGAAGGTCTTGCTCATGGGGCGGCCGAGCCGGGCCGTGGAGGGCCAGTGGATGCGGTTGAAGCCGTCGGAGGGGTCGTGCTCGCGGATCCCGAAGGCGTCGGGCGGGGAGTCGACGAAGCGCCCGGCGGCCGAGGTGTCACCGCTGTTGCGGGCCGCCCCGGGGAGCAGGCTGGAGACGTCGACCAGCCGCGGGTAGACCACCACCGCGCTGGTCGGGGGCAGGCGCTGGGAGCGCTGGAAGAAGCCGAAGGGGTCGCCGGTGACGATGTCCACCGGGCCCATCAGGTAGCGGCCGCGGGCGGCGAAGCGGCCCGAGCTGAGCCAGCGGCGCTGCCGCCGGGCGCCCAGGCTGATGGCCCGGCCGGCGTCGTAGCCGGGGATGCTGGAGCGGTCGATGACCTCGATCCAGGGCAGGCTGAGGGGTGCCCGGTTCTGCAGCACCAGGGGCTCCGAGAACTGCTCGCCGACCTGGTAGGCGCCCTCCGGGCTCTCCCGGCGGAGCACCAGCCCGCGGGCCCCGAGCCGGGCCCAGAGCCAGCTCAGGCCGATCAGCAGGCCGGCGGCGTAGAGCATCTTGAAGGCCAGCGGGATGGCGGTGATGTAGGCGAAGAAGAAGAGGACGGCGAGCCCGACGGCGAGCAGCGCGCGCCTCACCGCCGGCGGCCTAGCGGGCGCGCGACTGGGGGAGCGCCTGGGCCTCGAGGAGCTGGCGGAGGAAGCGCTCGGGACTGGCGCCCCGCATCTCGGCGCTGGGCTTGAAGAGCAGGCGGTGACTGAGCACCGGCAGGACCAGGCTCTTGACGTCGTCGGGGAGCACGAACTCCCGCCCGGCGGCGGCGGCGCTGGCCTGGGCCAGCCGGAAGAGGGCGATCGAGGCCCGCGGGCTGGCGCCCAGGCTGAGGTCGGCGTGGTCGCGGGTGGAGGCCACCAGGTTGACGATGTACTCCTTGACCTCGCCGGCCACGTGGACGTCGCGGATCGCGTCCTGGGCCAGGCGGATCTCCTCCTCGCCGGCCACCGGCAGCAGGTCGGTCAGCGGGTCGTGGGTGTCGAAGCGCTCCAGCATCTCGACCTCCGACTCGCGCGGCAGGTAGCCCAGGCTGATGCGCAGGCTGAAGCGGTCGAGCTGGGCCTCCGGCAGCGGGAAGGTGCCGGCGAACTCCACCGGGTTCTGGGTCGCCAGGACCATGAACGGCGCCTCCAGCGGATGGGTGACGGCGTCCAGGGTGACCTGGCGCTCCTCCATCACCTCCAGCAGCGCGCTCTGGGTCTTGGGCGTGGCCCGGTTGATCTCGTCGGCCAGGAGCACGTTGGAGAAGACCGGCCCGGGGCGGAAGTGGAAGCCGCGGTCGGCGGGGTCGAACATGTTGATCCCGAGCACGTCCGAGGGCAGCAGGTCGGGGGTGAACTGGATCCGCTCGAAGCGGCCGCCGATGCTGGTGGCGAGGGCCTTGGCCAGGGTCGTCTTGCCGACGCCCGGCACGTCCTCGATCAGGGCATGGCCGCCGGCCAGCAGGCAGAGCACCGCCAGGCGCACCTGCTCCCGCTTGCCCACGATGACCCGCTCGACGTTGCCGGTGAGCGCGGTGAAGACCTCGGGCACCACCCCCGAGCCGGCGGCCGTCCCCGCCTTGGCCCGGCGGCGCGGCGCCAGGTCGTCAGCGACCGGGGTTCTGGCCATCTGCCTTGCCGGCGGCCCGGCGGCGCCGGCTGCGCTGCTCGATCAGGCCGGCGGTCATCCCGCCCAGGCTGGAGAAGAAGAGCTGGGGCAGGTCGGTGGCGAAGACCCGGTCGACGCGCATCGGCCCGAGCCCCAGCGGCCCGACGACCTTGACCAGGTCGAGCTCGTGCTGGAAGGTCAGGAGGAGGCTGACGAAGATGAAGATGACCGCCACCAGGGGCCCGTTGAGGACGCCGTACTTGGGCTCCACCATCCCCGCCGCCAGCCCGCCGCAGAACAGCGCCAGGAAGGTCACCGAGGAGTAGATCGCGTTCTGGGTGGAGACGCTGTCGTGGGGCGAGACCAGGAAGAGCTGGGCCAGGTAGCCCACGCCCAGGTAGACCGCCAGGGCGACAGGAAGCCGAGGCCGACGGCGCGGTAGTTGATGCGCCGGAAGAAGGCCGGGTCCCCCTTGATCTCCACCCGGGGGTCGAGCCGGGACGGCCTGCCGATCACCGGCTCACCTGGTTTCGTCATGTGCAACTGCCAAGTCTAATTCCCGCCTCCGCGCGAGCCCTTCGACGAGCACCAATTGATACGTCGTCCGCGCCGCGCCGGTTCCCTCGGAAGGGTTCCCTTCAGAGCTTCTCGAAGCGCTCCACGTCGAGGACGAAGACCGTGGCCCCGCCGACCTCGACCTCCACCGGGTAGGGCACGAAGAGGTCGGCCGGCTCGACCAGCGGGGGCATCGGGTTGAGGTACTCGGTGCGCGTCTTGCTGCGGGAGCGGAGCACCTCCAGGACCTCGTCGACCTGCTCCGCCGCCACGCCGCAGAGGATGGTGGCGTTGCCCCGCTGGAGGAAGCCGCCCCGGGTGTCGAGGCGCGTGGTCGGCACCCCCTTGTCGGCCAGGGCCTCGATGCACTCCGAGGCATCGTCGGCATGCATCACCGCCACGACCAGCTTCATATCCGCCTCATGCCCGGGGACGTCACCCGGCGGACCATGATCCGCGGGGACCCCGATTGGCGCGGTCCATCGTAACCCGCAGCAGCTCGGCGGCGACGGCCGCCGCGGGCTGGGCGGCGTCGACCACGTGGTAGCGCTCGGGGTCGCCCCGGGCCAGGTCGAGGTAGCCCTGGCGGACCCGGCGGTGGAAGACCAGGTCCTCCATCTCCATCCGGTCGGGGACGTGCCCGGCGGTGCCGGCCTGGCGGGCAAAGCCGGCCTCGGGCTCGATGTCCAGCAGGAAGGTCAGGTCGGGCCGCACCTTGAGGACCGCCTGCATCATCCCCAGCACCGCCATCTCCAGGCCCCGCCCGGCGCCCTGGTAGGCCAGCGTGGAGTCGGCGAAGCGGTCGGTCACCACCAGCTTGCCCCGGGCCAGGGCGGGCAGGATCACCTCGCGCAGGAGCTGGGCCCGCGCCGCGGTGTAGAGGTTGGCCTCGGCCCAGGCGGCGAGGTCGTCGTGGCCGACGTCGAGGACGATCTGGCGCACCGCCTCGCCCAGCCGGGTCCCGCCAGGCTCGCGCACCGCGACCACCGGCAGGCCCTCGGCCTCAAGCGCCTGGGCCAGGCGGGCGGCCTGGGTCGTCTTGCCCGAGCCGTCGCCCCCTTCCAGAGAGACCAGGAAACCTCGCATGGCTGGCTGATTCTATGGGTTGGCGTTCCGTGGGAGACTGTGCGGCGGAGATGCACTGCCTCTGGTGTGGCGCCGAGATCGCGGCCGACGCCGACCGCTGCCCCCGCTGCGGCCGGGACGTCCGGCCGGTGGGGCCGGCCGCGCCGGCCGGCCCCCGGCTGCCGACCGCGCTGCCCGACTTCCTGCCCCCGGAGGGGGAGGCTGCCGAGGTCGCCGCGCCCTCGGCGCCGCCGGAGCCACCCTCGGTGCCCCTGGAGCCACCCTCGGCGCCGCCGGAGCCAACCCCGGGGACGGGCGAGCCTCAGCCGATGCCGGAGGAGCCGGACTGGACCGCCCCGATCGGCCCGAAGGTCGAGCCCGGGGCGCTGTGGGGCCCGACCCCCATCGGCGCGGCGCCGGTGACCGCCGCCGAGTCCCTGGCCGGCTGGGACCCGCCGGTCACCCCGGTCGAGGCGGCCGGCATGGTGCCGATGGACTTCCCCGAACCGGCCGAGCCCGCGCCGCGACGGCCCCACTCCCTGCGCGAGGAGCTGCTGGCGACCACCTCCCTGAGCGGGCCCGACCTCCCGGAAAAGTCCCGGCTCACGCTGCGGCTGGTCCTGATCGCGGCGGTCGTGGTGCTGGCGGCCTCCGCCCTGGCGGCCTACCTCCTGATCCGCTAGTCCTCCTCGCCCTCGGCCAGCTTCTCCTCCAGGTTGTAGAGGCGGGCCAGGGAGTTCCGGACCTGGGTCGCGGTGTTGGAGCGCAGCACCTCCACCGGGGTACCCCGGGCCTCGGCGTGCTGGATCGGGGAGTCGCGGCGGCGGTAGTAGTTCTTGAGGGTCATGACCAGGTCGGCGTCCTCGGGGTGGTGGAGGATGCGCACCGGCACGCCCAGCTCCTTGATCGACTGCTCGACGTGGCTGCGGCTGACCCCGTAGGGGAAGATCGACATCGGCTCGTACGCCGCCCGGCCGCGGGTGACCCCGGAGGCGGCGCGGTCCGCGACCAGGCGCGGGGGGTAGGCGACCTCGCCCGGCCGGCGCGGGGTGCGGGGAGCGGGCAGGCCGTCGCGGCCGCGGCGCTCGGGCAGGCGGGCGGGGGCGTCGACCACCCGGGTCACGACCTTGCCGTCGGCGCCCTTGGTGCGCAGCTGGGGCGGCTTGAAGGCACCCCGCAGGGCCAGGTCGACCACCTCGTCCAGCGGCGTGTGGACGACCAGCTGGTCGCGTTCCTGGATCTCCACCAGGACGTCGAAGGTGGGCGGCGCCTTGCGCTCCTGGACCGACTTCTGGGTACCCCGGCGGCGGGCCTCCTCGTCGCCCAGGGTGACGGTCTGGATGCCGCCCAGGAGGTCGTTGAGGGTGGGGTTGACGAGCAGGTTGTCGAGCGAGCGGCCGTGGGCGGTGGCCACCAGCTGGACCCCGCGCTCGGCGATGGTCCGGGCCGCCATGGCCTCCAGCTCGGTGCCGATCTCGTCGATGACGATGACCTCGGGCATGTGGTTCTCGACCGCCTCGATCATCACCGCGTGCTGCAGGTTGGGGGTCTGGACCTGCATCCGGCGGGCGCGGCCGATGCCGGGATGGGGGATGTCGCCGTCACCGCCGATCTCGTTGCTGGTGTCGACGATCACCACCCGCTTGCGCCGCTCGTCGGCCAGCACCCGGGCGCACTCCCGGAGCATGGTGGTCTTGCCCACCCCGGGACGGCCCAGCAGGAGGATCGAGCGGCCCGAGACGACCAGGTCCTTGATCAGGTCGATGGTGCCGGTGACGGCGCGGCCGACCCGGCAGGTCAGGCCGACGATCTCGCCCTGGCGGTTGCGGATGGCCGAGATCCGGTGCAGGGTGTGGCCGATGCCGGCCCGGTTGTCGTCGCCGAAGCGGCCGATCCGGGCGGCGACGTAGTCGAGGTCCTCGTTGGTCACCGGGTCGCGGCTGAGCAGCGCCTCGGAGGCGGAGTGGCGGGCCTCGGGCATCCGGCCCAGGTCCATGACGATCTCGATCAGCTCCTGGTCGCCGGGGGTCAGCGCGCGGGCCGCGTCGCGGATGCCGGGCGGCAGGGTGGCCAGCAGCAGGTCGAGCTCCGCCGCCCAGTCCTGGCGGGTGCCGCCCGGCATCTAGCCGAACACCGGCGCCAGCGCCTTTTCCTTCTTCGGCGCCCGGGCCCGCTCGGCGACCCGGGCCCGCATCTCGCGCACCAGCAGGTCCTGGCCCGCCAGGACCGTGAAGCCGGCGTCCTGGAGGACCCGCGAGCTGAGCGTGTCGTAGTTGCGCACGTTGGCCCAGATCGCCCCCGGGGGAAGCTGCCGGACGGCCTCGCCGAGGAGGGCTGAGTGCAGCCCGCCGCCGGCGGCCGCGTCGGCCCGCACGGCGAAGGCCAGGGTGTGGGGGCGGCCCGGCGGCCCCGGCTCGACGCCGAGCCAGGCGACCACCTCGCCGCGGTCCACCACCAGGCTGCGGGCGGGGCGCCGGCCGAAGCGGTTGAGCCACTCCGTCTCGTAGACCGCCCGCCACTGGGCGAAGTCCGGCGCCTCCAGCTGGGAGACGGCCCGGGGGGTGGAGGCCAGGTAGAGGGTGAACAGGCCCAGGCGGTCCTGGCGGCGGGCCGGGCGGAGCCCGTCGGGGGGCTCCGGCGCCGGCACGCCCTCGAGGTCCTCGCGGTACAGCACCCGGTCGCTGGCGTAGTGCTGGAAGCCCTGGGCCCTGAAGCTCTCGATCACCCCGTGCCCCTCGGGGATGCGCACGTAGACCCGCGCCACCCCGCGGGCCAGGGCCTGGTTGCAGAGGTGGTCGATCAGCGACCCGCCGGCCGAGGCGCCGCGCTCGGGGCTGAGCGACAGGTTGAGCACCCGCACCGCGACGGGACCGCGGCTGACCGCGCTGGTCGCCGGCGCCAGGATCTCGCCCTGGATGAAGCCGGTGACCCGGCCGTCCTCCTCCAGGACGTAGAGCATCTCGCTGGGGGTGGCCAGCGGCAGCAGCGAGCTCAGCGCCCGGCTGACCATCTGCCAGAGCCGGATCGGATGGGTGGCGCCCTCGCCGGTCAGGGCCATCGACAGGCCCTCGTGGTAGAGGCGGTCGATGGCCCCGAGGTCGGTGACCTGCGCCGAGCGGAGCTGCGCGGTCACGCTCCGCGCGCCTCCCGGCTGGGCCGGCACGGCCCTCGCGACCATCCCCCGCGGCCACCCACTAGGCGATCTCCTCGCGCCGCACCATCCCGCCCTCGCCGTGGGCCCGCCGGCCGTGCTCGCGGGTCATCTCGGCGTGGCGCCGCGCCGCCTCCGCCACGTCCAGGAACAGCCCGTGGACCCGCCGGTCGGCGGTCAGCTCGGGGTGGAACACCAGTCCGATCACGTTGCCGTGCCGCACCGCGACCGGCCGGCCCTCGAGCTCCGCCAGGGTCTCGACCCCCTCCCCCCACGATTCGATCGAGGGCGCCCGGATGAAGACCCCGGGAAAGTCGCCCTCCAGGCCGGCCAAACGCAGCGGCACCTCGAAGCTCTCCACCTGGCGGCCGTAGGCGTTGCGCCGCACCGCCACCGGCAGGACCCGCAGCGACTCCTGGTCGGGCAGCCCGTCGCGGACCTCGTCGGCCAGCAGGATCACGCCGGCGCAGGTGGCCAGGGTGGGCAGCCCCGCGGCGATGCGGTGCCGCAGCGGCTCCGCCAGCCCGTACTGGCGCAGCAGCTTGTCCATGGTCGTGCTCTCCCCGCCCGGCAGCACCACGGCGTCGACCGTGGCGATCTCCTCGGCCGTTCGCAGCGGGAAGGCCTCGGCGCCCAGCTCGCGGAGCGCGGCGACGTGCTCGCGGAAGGCGCCCTGGAGGGCCAGGACACCGACGCGGAGCGGGATCAGGGCCGTGAAGCCGCTACCTCACCAGCCGCGGCCGGCGAGGAGCTCCTCCCGGGGGATCTGGCCGATCTCCAGGCCGCGCATCGCCTGGCCCAGGCCGGTGCTGACCTCCAGCACCTTGTCCGGCTTGTCGAAGTAGGTGGTCGCCGCCACGATCGCCCTGGCCATCCGCAGCGGGTCCTCGGACTTGAAGATGCCGGAGCCGACGAAGTTGCCGTCGCAGCCGAGCTGCATCATCAGCGCCGCGTCGGCCGGGGTGGCGATGCCGCCGGCCGAGAAGTTGACCACCGGCAGGTGGCCCAGCCGCGCCGTCTCGGCGACCAGCTGGTACGGCGCCTGCATCTCTTTGGCGGCGGCGTACAGCTCCTCGGGCGCCAGCGCGGCGATCCGCCGGATGTCGCGGCTGACCGCGCGCATGTGGCGCACCGCCTCGACCACGTTGCCGGTGCCGGCCTCGCCCTTGGTGCGGATCATCGCCGCCCCCTCGCCGATCCGCCGCAGCGCCTCGCCCAGGTTGCGCGCGCCGCAGACGAAGGGGACCTTGAAGGCCCACTTGTCGACGTGGTTCTCCTCGTCGGCCGGGGTCAGCACCTCGGACTCGTCGATGAAGTCGACGCCGATGGCCTCCAGCACCTGGGCCTCGACGAAGTGGCCGATGCGGCACTTGGCCATCACCGGGATGGTCACCGCCGCCTGGATCTCGGCGATCAGCTGGGGATCGCTCATCCGGGCCACGCCGCCGTCCCTGCGGATGTCCGCCGGGACGCGCTCCAGGGCCATCACCGCGCAGGCCCCCGCCGCCTCGGCGACCTTGGCCTGCTCGGCGTTGACCACGTCCATGATCACGCCGCCCTTGAGCATCTCGGCCAGGCCGGTCTTGACCCGGACGGTGCCGGTGTGGTGGGCGCCGTTGGCGTCTGTCATCGAACTCAAATTCTACGCCGGGCTAAGATTCCGGCCCATGGACTTCGCGTTCAGCGCCGAGGAACGCCACTACGCCGACGCCTTCCGCGACTTCGTCCAGCGCGAGGTGCTGCCCGAGGAGGAGCGCCTGCGGCCGCTGATCGCCGCCAGCGACGCGGAGGCGCCGGAGATCAGGGAGGCGCTGCTGAGGGTGCGGCGCCGCTCCGCCGAGCTCGGCTTCTACGCCTGCGACATGCCCGCCGAGACCGGCGGCGGGGGGCTCAGCTGCACCGGCGGGGCGCTGCTCCGGGAGACCGCCACCACCACCGGCAGCTTCCTGGCGCTGGGCTGCCTGAGCGGCCCCGAGGGCCCCCAGCCGATGCTGGCGCTGCTCCGGCCCGGCCTCCGCGAGCGCCTCCTGCCGCCGCTGCTGCGGGCCGAGACCTCGGCCTGCTTCGGCCTCACCGAGCCCGACGCCGGCAGCGACAACCAGTCGATGAAGACCCGCGCCGTCCGCGACGGCGACGGCTGGGTGATCAACGGCGTCAAGCACTTCATCACCAACGGCCAGCACGCCGACTTCGTCCAGCTCTTCGCGGTCACCGACCCCGAGCGCAAGGCCGCCGGCGGGATCACCTGCTTCGTCGTGGAGAGGGGCACCCCGGGCTTCACCGTGGGCCGGACCCAGGACGTGATCTACGGCGGCGAGGGGCCGTGCGAGCTGGTCTTCGACAACTGCCGGGTGCCTGACGAGAACGTGGTCGGCGAGGTCGGCATGGGCTTCTACGAGGCCATGCGCTGGCTCACCGGGGGCCGCGCCAACATCGCCGCGATGTGCGTCGGCTTCGGCGAGCACCTGCTCCGCCGCTCGGTGCGCTACGCCAACGACCGGGTCCAGTTCGGCAAGCCGATCGGCCGCTTCCAGGGCCTGCAGTGGATGCTCGCCGACATGTCGATGGAGGTCGAGATGGCCCGGCTGCTGACCTACAAGCTGGCCTGGCTGGCGGATGCCGGCGAGCCGATGGTCCAGGCCGCGGCCTACGCCAAGCTCTTCGCCACCGAGATGGTGGGCCGCGCCGCCGACACCGCGATCCAGGTCCACGGCGGCCTCGGCCTGACCCGCGAGGCCGGGCTGGAGCGGATCTACCGCTTCGTCCGCATCCTCCGGGTGGTCGAGGGCACCAGCGAGGTCCAGCGCTACCTGATCGCCAAGTCGCTCGGGCTGTAGCCGGGCGGCGCTACGCCGAGCTCTGGTTGAGCTTGAAGTCGGGGTCGGCGAAGTAGGGCAGGCCCTGGAAGGCCAGGGTCCGCAGAACCTCCTCCATGTCGGCCAGGAACGCCGGCCCGGCGCGCAGCTGCTCGACCTCGTAGGTCCGGTCGCCATGCTGGACCAGCATCGTCCGGCGCTGCTGGGCGGGGTCGTCGCCGACGCTCACGTAGACGCGGCCGGTACCACCCGCGACCGGCACGTCGGCGCCGCCGCCGAGGCCGTCCGCGGCCTCGATGTCCTCCAGGGTGGCGGCCCAGACGGTGATCAGGATGGCGGCGTCGGGACCCTGGGAGCCGCGCCGGATACCGGTGGCCGGACCCGAGGAGCCGTCGAGGCCGGTGACGTTGACGGCGCGGTCGCTGACGGCGCTGCCGCTGTAGTCGGTGGTGTTCCAGCCGGCCGGCAGGCAGAGGTGATAGCCGGCGCCGAGGTTGTCGTAGCGGGTCTCGCCCACCGGGCAGGTGGTGGCGCCGGCCAGGGCCAGGTCGATCCGGGCCCCGCCGGCGCCCAGATGCCCGAGGCGGCCGGTGCCGCTGAGGTGGAAGCCGCCGGTGGCCATCACCGTCGCCAGCGCCACCAGCGCCGCGGCGGCGCCCAGCAGCCGGGCGCCGCGGCGGGGCGGCCGCAGGCCCAGGGCGGCCTGGGCGACGGCGTCGACGGCGCGGTCGACCGGGTCGAGGTCGGCGTGGGCGGAGGCGTGGGCCGCCAGGCGCGAGACCTCGGCCTCCCAGCGCTGCAGCCGGAGCCCGGGATGGGGGGCCTCGCCGGCGGCCTGCTGGAGCGCCGCCCGGACGTCGTCATCCATCGCCGGTCACCCTGGTGTAGGCGATGCGGAAGGCGGCCCGGGAGCGGTAGAGCTGGCACTCCACGGCCTTGACCGAGCGCCGCTCCAGCGCCGCCAGGTCCTGCAGGGACCAGCCCTCGATGTAGTGCAGGACCAGGAGCTGGCGGCTGCGCACCGGCAGCCGGCGCAGGGCGGCGTAGACCTGCTCGCTCTCCCAGTGCGCCTCCAGGACCGTCTCGGGGTTGTCGCCGGTGCCCTGGAAGAGACCCAAGGGCACCTCCCAGAGGGTGCGCCGGCGCTCGCGGCGGTACTGGTCGAGGATCTTGTGGCGGGCCGTGCCGCGCAGCCAGGCGCCCATCTCCCGCGGGGCCACCGGCTGGCGGGCGAGCGCCTGCCAGGTCTCCTGGCAGATGCCGTCGGCGACGTGCTCGGCGCCGGCGACCCGGGGGATCACGAAGCGCCACAGCATCGCCCCGTGCTCGGCGATGGCGTCGCGAAGCCAGGCCCAGGCCTCGCCCTCGTCAGGCCGGCCGGTGCCCTGGAGGACCTCCAGGCGCGCGGTGGACGCGTCCATCACTGACAGAATGTCGCAGAACCGGGCCCAACGCACTCATCGGTCGGGGCGAAGCTCGCCCGCGGCGGCGTCAGACGCTGGTGCTGACGTCGGCCGAGTAGTGGCAGGCGGCCAGGTGGCCGTGGCCCTGGTCGGCCAGCGGCGGCTCGATCTCGGAGCACACGCCGGGCACCTGGGCGATCGGGCAGCGGGTGTGGAAGTGGCACCCCGAGGGCGGGTTGACCGGCGAGGGGATCTCCCCCGTCAGCTCGATCAGCCGCCGCTGCGACTCGATCTTGGGGTCGGGCACCGGGATCGCCGAGAGCAGGGCCTTGGTGTAGGGATGGCGCTGCTCCCGGTAGAGCTCGTTGGACTCCGCCACCTCGACCACCTTGCCGAGGTACATGACCATCACCCGGTCGCTGATGTGGCGGACCACCGAGAGGTCGTGGGCGATGAAGACGTAGGTCAGCTCGAACTCCTTCTGGAGATCCTCGAGGAGGTTGATGATCTGAGCCTGGATGGAGACGTCGAGGGCCGAGATGGGCTCGTCACAGACGATCAGCTTGGGGTTGAGGGCCAGCGCCCGGGCGATCCCGATGCGCTGCCGCTGGCCGCCGCTGAACTCGTGGGGGTAGCGGTTGTTGAAGTAGGGGTTGAGCCCGACGATCCGGAGCAGCTCCTGGACCCTGGTGTCCTTGGCCCTGCCCCGCAGCACCCCGAAGTTGACCAGCGGCTCGGCGATGATGTCGCCGACGGTCATGCGGGGGTCGAGCGAGGCGTAGGGGTCCTGGAAGATCATCTGGATGCTGCGGCGGACCACCTTCGAGGCGCGGTGACCGAGACCGGCAGTCGAGCGGCCGTCGATCCGGACG
The DNA here is from genome assembly GCA_035938695.1 of Candidatus Dormiibacterota bacterium. Lineage (GTDB taxonomy): Bacteria > Chloroflexota > Dormibacteria > DASZGP01 > DASZGP01 > DASZGP01. The sequence continues at coordinate 24,263 of DASZGP010000040.1, forward strand.
TCGCCTTGCCATGGAACGAGATTGAGGAG
>DASZGP010000041.1:0-3181 GCA_035938695.1 Candidatus Dormiibacterota bacterium
TTGCCGGGGATGACCGTGTAGGTCTGCTCGAAGTCCTTGTCCTCGTCGATGCCGAAGCCGCTCTTGGGCAGGTCTCGCACTGAGCCGAGGGAGGCCCGAACGCTGTAGCGACCACCGAGGTACCGCTCCAGGGTGCGGGCCTTGGACGGTGATTCGACGATGATCAGGGGCGCTCCGTCGCCGCCCTTGGGCTTCTTCCGCTCTGGCACGCTCGGACTATACCCCACCCATTTGAACTCAACCGGCGCCCGCGGGGACCGCCCCGAAGGGGGCGGAGGGCCGCGGATGGAGGGCGACGTAGAGCCCTCCGGAGAGGCCGACGAGGCCCTCCGCGCGCAGGCGCGTGACCCTCGCGGCGGCCTCCCTGGGGGTGACGCCGAGGGCCCGCCTGACCTCTTCCAGGGTGGCGGGGCGGCCCTCCAGAAGCTGGAGCACGGGGTCCGGCGGAGGGGTGTCGCGGCAGGACGGCGCGGACGCGCCCGCGGCGATCGCGGGTTCGCCAGGTGGTCCGGCCGCGAGCGCGGGCCCGGGTGCGAGGAGGTGCCGCAGCGGCTCGCCGGCGACCACCTCGAGCACGTCCCGCGGCCCGGCGACCAGGACCGCCTGGTCGCGGATCAGGGCGTGGCAGCCGGCGGAGTTGGGGCTGTGCACGCTGCCGGGCACGGCCATGACCGTGCGGCCCTGCTCGGCGGCGGCGCCGGCGGTGATCATCGCGCCGCTGCGGCGCCGGGCCTCGACCACCACCACTCCCAGGCTCAGGCCGCTGATCACGGCGTTGCGGATCGGGAAGTTGGCGGGCAGCGGCGGGGTACCCGGCGGGAACTGGGTCACCAGCGCGCCGCCGCCGGCGATCCGCTCGGCGAGGGCGCGGTGAGCGGCCGGATATATGGTGTCCGGGCCGGTGCCCATGACCGCGACCGTACGCCCGCCGGCCGACAGGGCACCGCGGTGGGCGGCGGCGTCGATGCCCCGGGCCAGGCCGCTGACCACCACCAGGCCGGCGGCGGCGAGTTCGGCGCCGAGGGCGAAGGCCAGCTCCTCGCCGTATGGGGTGCTGCGCCGGGAGCCGACGACGGCGACCATCCACGCGCCGGCGGGCAGGGTTCCGCGAAGCATCAGCGGCGGAGCCTCCGCGGTGCGCCGCAGGAGGACCGGGTAGCCCGGATCGGCGGGCAGGAGCACCCGCCAGCCGGACGGTTCGGCCGGCTCAGCCCGCACGATACGCGACCGCCTCCAGCAGGTCGGCCTCCTCGACGGTCTCGTGACCCTCCAGGTCGGCGACGCTCCGGGCCACCCGGAGCGCGGCGTGGAAGCCGCGACCGCTGAGACCATGGGTCCTCGCCAAGCTTGGCAGGCGCATCCGGGCGGCGGGGTCAAGGGGGCACGCCGCGGCCAGCTCGCGGGGCGTCAGCTCGGCGTTCCAGCGGCCGTCTCCCTGCCGCTCGACCTGGCGCCGGCGCGCCGCGGCGACCCGGTCCCTGATACCGGCGCCGTTCTCGGCGACCAGGGGGTCCAGGCCGGTCAGCTCCACGGAGTCGACCTCGACCAGCATGTCGAGGCGGTCGCGGAGCGGGCCGGAGAGGCGGCGCTGGTAGCGGTCGATGACCTCGGGCGGGCACTGGCAGCGGCCCAGGTCCTCTCCCGGCCGGCGGCGGATGCGGCCGAAGCCGCAGGGGCAGGGGTTGGCGGTGGCCAGGAGGATGAATCGGGCCGGCACCGAGCGCGTGCCGCTGACCCGGCTGATGCGCACGGCCCCCTCCTCCAGCGGCTCGCGGAGCGCCTCCAGGCAGTCGCGGTGGAACTCCGGCAGCTCGTCGAGCAGGAGCACGCCGCGATTGGCCAGGCTGACCTCGCCGAGGCCGGAGCGCCCTCCGCCCAGCAGGCCGGCGGAGGAGATCGAGTGGTGCGGGGCGCGCAGCGGCGGTCGGGTGACCAGCCCCGGCCCGTGGAGCAGGCCGGCCACGGAATGGATGCGGGTGACCTCCAGGGCGTGGCCCGGGTCGAGGTCGGGAAGGAGCGCCGCGAAGGCCCGCGCCAGCATCGTCTTGCCGGCGCCCGGCGGCCCGGCCAGGAGGAGGTGATGGCCGCCGACCGCGGCGACGGTTACGGCGCGCTTGGCCACCTCCTGCCCGTGGATGTCGTCCAGGCCGACACCGCCGACCGCCGCGCCGGGGGGCGGCGGAAGCACCGGGCTGACCGGCGGCGCCGGCTCCAGCCCGCGGAGGTGAGCCACCAGCTCCGACAGCGTCCGGGCCGGGTGGACCGGCACCGGGCAGGAGAACATCTCGGCCAGGTTGGCCTCGGGCACGAAGATCCGGCCGGCGCCGGACGCGACCAGCTCCGCCGCCAGGACCATCGCGCCGCGGATCGGCCGGACCTCGCCGTCCAGGCCCAGCTCGCCGAGGAAGCCGGCGCCGTGGAGGTCGATGTCCTCGTCGCCGGCGGCCCGGAGCACGCTGAGGGCGATCGCCAGCGCGAATGTCAAGCTCAGACCGTCTTGGCCCTCCCCTGGGAGGGACTTCCGGCTAGGGGTGTCTGCCGCCGTCCTCAGGCACGCGCTTTACCGGGAACCTAGCGCTACCTTCGCCTTGGGCCCCTTCACCGGCAGTGCCCAAAATCATCTTGCCGAAGAGTAGAACGCCAATCAACCCTGGCAGGAGCCAGCGGCGGCGGTCCCATGAGCTCTCGGGACTGGTCCTCGGGAGCCCGCCGGAGGTGGCCGAGGGTGGCGGGGGTTTGTTCACCCCGCCAGATTGATAGTCGAGCCACATGTTTAAGGCATGGGCTTGGCTGATCAGGCCCACCGGCGAGTTGTAGCTTCCGAGGCCCCACGTCCCCGCTCCAAGGGATCGGTAGACATCCTGCGTGTAGGTGAGGGCGCCAGGAGGAAGAAGGAGCTGGCTGCTGTCGATGGCGGTGCCGCCCACGCATTGAGGGATGTAGAGATGGAGCGGGGACGTGCCCTGGTACAAGCAAGCTCCAGAGTCGCTGGCTATGAAGGTGGAGGAATCGAACTCCAGGGTATTGAGACCGAACCCGCCCCCCGATCCCAAGTCGTAGGTTTCGCCAGCCGAGTACATCTGAGGTGTCGGGACCAGCGGGGTCAGCGTGTCGATCGCTGATCTGATCCCAGCGATGACGCGGACCTCCGCCACCCCACCGAGGCCACCAAGCCCAAAGC
>DASZGP010000042.1:0-2123 GCA_035938695.1 Candidatus Dormiibacterota bacterium
CGTCCGCGACAACGGCGAGTACGTCATCAACGGCACCAAGATGTGGGTCACCAACGGCGAGCGCTCGACGGTGGTCGCCACGCTGGTCAAGACCGACCCCGCGGCCAGCCCGGCGCACCGAGGGATGGCCTGCCTGCTGGCCGAGAAGGGGCCCGGGCTGACGGTCAGCAAGAAGATCGAGAAGCTGGGCTACAAGGGCGTGGAGACCACCGAGCTGGTGTTCGAGGACTACCACTGCCCCGAGTCCAACCTGCTCGGCGGCGAGGAGGGTCGCGGCTTCCAGCAGATGATGGCGGCGATCGAGGTGGGCCGGATCAACGTCGCGGCGCGCGGCGTGGGCGTGGCCCGGCGGGCCTTCGAGGAGGCCATCCGCTACGCCCAGGAGCGGCAGACCTTCGGCAAGCCCATCGCCCAGCACCAGGCGATCCAGATCTACCTGGCCGACATGGCGACCAAGATCGAGGCCGCCCGGCTCCTGACCATCAACGCCGCCGAGATCAAGGACCGCGGCGAGCGCTCCGACCTGGCCGCCGGGATGGCCAAGCTGTTCGCCTCGGAGACGTGCTTCGAGTGCGTCACCAGCGCGATGCGGATCTTCGGCGGCTACGGCTTCTCCAAGGAGTATCCGGTGGAGCAGCTCTACCGCGACGCCCCCCTGCTGCTGATCGGCGAGGGCACCTCCGAGATCCAGCGGGTGATCATCGCCCGGCGGCTGCTGGAGGAGTACGCCGTATGAGGATGTCGCGGTTCAGCTTCACGGCGGCCGTGCCGCGGTGAAGTTCGGGCGGTACTTCGAGGAGTTCGAGGTCGGCGCGACCTACCGTCACTGGCCGGGCAAGACGGTCACCGAGGCCGACGACATGCTCTTCTGCGCCCTGACCATGAACCAGCACCCGCTCCACTCCGACCTCCAGTACGCGGAGACCAAGACCCAGTTCAAGCGCAACGTGGCGGTCGGCAACTACGTCTACTCGCTGGTCCTGGGGATGAGCGTGCCCGACGTCTCCGGCAAGGCCATCGCCAACCTGGAGATCGAGTCGCTGAAGCACGAGAACCCCACCTTCCACGGCGACACGGTCTACGCCGAGACCACCGTGCTGGACAAGAAGGAGTCGGGCTCCAAGCCCGACCGGGGCATCGTGTACGTCGAGACCCGGGGCTTCAACCAGCGCGGCGAGCGGGTCTGCGTCTTCCGGCGCCGGGTGATGGTGCCCAAGCGGGAGCACTTCCCCGACCTCCAGCCCGAGGACCTGACGCCCGAGCAGTCGCGCGCCGCGGGGCTCCGCCCCGAGGATCAGGACCCTCGGGGACCCGGGCTGCCGCCGGAGTAATCACCGGCGTAAGACCACCGGGCCGGCCCGGGGTGTTGTGGTGATCGCCGGCAGGGTCTAGGCTACGCCCTGACGTGGCCGACACGATCGACCTCAACTTCGTCACCACCGACGTCTCGGGGGGGACCTGGCTGCAGTGGGCCACACCCTTCACCGACGTCACCGACCTGGTCGACAAGGCCATCGCCGCGGCCGGCAAGAAGTGCATCAAGCGACTGGTGATCGCGGGCCACGGCGCCGACCACACCAACGGTTTCTTCGTATTCGACCCCGACACCGCCGGCATCGAGGTCATCGACGGCGGCACCAAGACGCCGATGTACGGCCCGGTCCACGACCAGCTGGCGCGGCTCAAGCCCTACCTCTGCCCCGACGCGGTGATCGAGTTCAGGGTCTGCCGCTTCGGCACCGGCGACAACGGCGACCGCGCGCTGCAGTCGGTGGCCGACGCCGTCGGGGTGACGGTGACCGCGCCGACCAACTCGATCTCCAGCCTGGGCCTGATCGGGGGGCTGGCCACCGACTGGAAGAAGATCCAGCCCGGCCAGGGGATCACCACCTCCTTCTGGCGCGGTGAGACCACCCCGCCGCCCAACCTGGGGGCCAGCGACATCGCCGCGGTCAACGCGGGCTCGGTGACCACCCTCAACCCGGCGCCGCCCCTCCCACCGGTGCTGCCGCCCATCCCGCCGGTGGCCTACGTGCCGCTGCCCAACGTCCCCCCGCCGTCGCTGGCCAACCTCAACGCCCCGGTGCCGTCGCTGACCCAGGCCGACCAGCAGGCACTCTCCA